>JBLRXE010000336.1:0-3266 GCA_047920895.1 Roseovarius sp. | reverse complement strand
CCAGTCGCGCCCCGCAATCAACCCCCAGTCAAAGGCCAGCGCATTGCCCCCCGGTCGCGTCGCCCCCCTTGGCGGCTTGGCGTCGATCAAGAGTTGATCGGCGGCCCCACCGTAGACGTCGATCTGCGCCAGATCCGCCACATCGGCAATGCCGATGGCCTTGATCACCGGCAGGCCATAGCGCGCCTTGACCTGCGATACCCGCGCCGGGCCTTCATCGCCATGCAATTGCAGGAAATCGACCGGCACCTGATCGGTCAGCGCATCGAGCGTGGCGTCATCGGCATCCACCGTCAGCGCCACCTTGGCCACCCCCGCCGGCACCCCCAAGGCAAGGGCACGCGCCTGTGCAAGGCTCACATTGCGCGGCGATTTCCCGAAAAACACGAACCCGACATAGGCAGCACCCGCCTCGACCGCCGCTGACACGTCAGCGGCGGCGGTCAGGCCGCAAATCTTGACACGAATATATCTGGTCATGCGCGCAGGTTAGCTCGCCTGATCCAAGAGCGCCAGAACCTCATCCTTGCCCTGATGCCGCTCGCCCTTGAGACGCTTGATCTCGGCCCGCAGGCTGGCTAGTTCCCGCGCCTGCCGCGCCGCCGCCGCCCGCTCGCCCGCCTCACGAATCCATTCCCAGATGAACCCCACAATAAGACCCATCAGAATGCCGCCAAAGATCACGATGAACAGCGGCAGATCATAGGTCGGATTGAGCGCGGCAAACCCCGCCAGTTCATCCGGCAGCACCCGCAGGGTCACGACCCCACGATTGGCCAGCGCAATCAGCACCAGCGCAAGGGCAAAAATAGCAATCGAAGCGTAGCGGATATAGCGCATGGATCACTTTCCGTTGAGCCGGTCACGCAAGAGCTTGCCGGTCTTGAAGAAGGGCACGTTTTTCTCCTCAACATGCACGCTTTCCCCGGTGCGCGGATTGCGACCTGTGCGCGCATCCCGCTTTTTCACCGAGAACGCGCCAAAGCCGCGCAATTCGACACGATTGCACTCGGCAAGGGCATCCGTGATCTCGTTGAAGATGGTATTGACGATACGCTCGACGTCGCGCTGATAAAGATGCGGATTCTCGTCGGCGATTTTCTGAATCAGTTCCGATCGGATCATCGGTGGTCTCTCCCCCGGCCTTATTGTTTGTAACTCTGTGGCAGTTGAGGGGGACTATAGCCAGATTGCCGCGAAACCCAAACAGAAAGCCGGGGCAAGAGGCGGAAATCTATGCGGTTTTTTGCTGACCGCAGGCAATTTTCCCACCCTGCCCTCACCCAGCGGCGACACATCACGGGCGCGGCTTCGATGCTGCGACGCGGCATGCGGGCGGGGCGCGCCTTGATTCGGATCGGCGGCCCCGTGCCTCCGCGCTGCGCCGCAGGTGGACATTTCGCCACATCCGCCCCATGGTGCCCCCGGCACCGCGAGGACAGGCATGACAGCACGACAGATCATCATCGACACCGATCCCGGTCAGGATGACGCGGTGGCGATCCTCTTTGCCCTCGCCTGCCCCGAGGCGCTCGAGGTGCTGGGCCTGACCTGCGTCGCAGGCAACGTGCCGCTGGCTCTCACCACGCGCAATGCACGCAAGATCTGCGAACTGGCAGGCCGCCCCGATCTGCCGGTCTTTGCCGGATGTGACCGGCCCCTTGGCCGCGCTCTGGTCACGGCAGAGCATGTGCATGGCCGCTCCGGTCTCGATGGTCCCGACCTGCCCGAGCCGACCATGCCGCTTCAGGACCGGCACGCCGTCGATTTCCTCATCGACACGCTGCGCACGCGACCCGCAGGCACGGTGACGCTGGTGCCCATCGGCCCGCTCACCAATATCGCCACCGCCTTTCGACGCGCGCCCGACATCGCCGCGCGCGTGCAGGAAATCGTGCTGATGGGCGGCGCCCACGCGGCGCATGGCAATGTGACCCCGGCGGCGGAATTCAACATCCATGTCGATCCCGAGGCCGCCGCCTGCGTGATAGCCTCCGGCGCACCCGTGACCCTGCTGCCCCTCGATGTCACGCATCGCGCACTGGTGACACCAGCCCGCAACGCAGCCTTTCGCGCCCTCGGCACGCCGGTGGGTGCAGCCGTCGGCACGCTCACCGGGTTTTACGAACGCTATCACCCCGAACGGCACGGTGCCGACGGCGCGCCGCTGCACGACCCCTGCACGATTGGCTGGCTGCTGCGGCCCGATCTCTTCACCGCCCGCCGCGTCAATGTGGAGATCGAGACCCGCTCCGAACTGACCATGGGCATGACCGTGGTGGATTGGTGGTGGGTCACCAAACGCCCCGCCAATGCCACTTTTGTCCATGACATCAACGCCCAGGGTTTTTTTGACCTGCTGACCGAAAGGCTCGCGCGCCTATGACCACCGCCCTCAGCCTCGCCCGGCCTGACGATCTGGACCGGCTTCTGCCGCTGGTCGCCGCCTTTCACGAAGAGAGCGGCATTGCCCAGACCGATGCCACCCGCCGCGCCGCCCTTCTGCCCATGCTTGAAGGCAGCCCGCATGGCGTGACCTATCTCATCGGGCCCGGGCGCGCGCCCATCGGCTATATCGTCATCAGCTTTGGCTGGTCGGTCGAATTCGGCGGGCTCGATGGCTATGTCGATGAATTCTACATCCGCCCCGGCGTGCGCGGGCGCGGCATCGGCTCTGAGGTGATGATCAGCCTGCCCAAGGCCCTCGCTGGTGCCGGATTGAAGGCGCTGCATCTCGAGGTGCGACGCGACAATGAAAAGGTGCGTGCGCTATATCGCAAACTGCGGTTCGAGCCCCGCGATGCCTATAGCCTCATGACGCAGGCCCTCTAGACTTCTGTCCGCTTGACCCTAGGTACATCCCATGACATTCGCGATCCCGTTTCAGAACAGCTATGCAGACTTGCCCGCGCGGTTCTACACCCGGCAGACGGCCTTGGCCGTGCGCGCCCCGCGCCTGATCCGCTTCAACCGCGACCTGGCCGCTGAACTGGGCATTGCAGAGGCCCCCGATGACATGCTCGCCCGGATTTTTTCCGGCAACGAGGCGCCCGAGGGGGCAGCCCCCTTGGCGCAGGTCTATGCCGGGCATCAATTCGGGGGCTTTTCGCCGCAACTCGGCGACGGGCGCGCGCTTCTCTTGGGCGAGGTGATCGACCGCAACGGCCAGCGCCGCGACATCCAACTCAAGGGCTCCGGCCCCACCCCCTATAGCCGGATGGGCGACGGGCGCGCCTGGCTTGGTCCGGTCCTGCGCGAATATGTGG
>JBLRXE010000335.1:0-3269 GCA_047920895.1 Roseovarius sp. | reverse complement strand
CCAGCACGAGGATCGCGGCCGACGTCTCGATGAACATCCCTACGAACAGTAGCAGGACGTTCACTGCAAACAGGAAGGCAAATCGCGACTCGAACGTGTCCCTGAACCAGCCTGCAATCTCGTTTGGCAGGCCCGAGCGCGCTATGAGGAAGGAGAACAGGGCGGCCGCCGAAATGATCAGCATGATGGCTGAAGTGGCGAGCACGGTGCTCTTCAGGATGCGCGGCAGGTCGCGGAACTTCAGTTCGCGGTAGAACACCATGCCTACCAGCACGGCGGAGGCGACGGCGGCGGCGCTGGCTTCGGTGGGTGTGAAGATTCCCGAATAGATCCCGCCCAAAATGACCATTGGGACAAGAAGCGCCGGCAGTGCCGAAACCAGCGCCGTCCCAAAGCGCGGCCGGTCGGCTCCGTCGGTGAGGCCGATGCCGCGTATGCGGCACAGGATCAGCACCAGCGCCATCAGCATGCCTGCCACCAGCAGACCCGGACCGAGCCCCGCGAGAAACAGTTGTCCGATGGAGGTGTCGGTGGACACCCCGTAGAGGATCAGCGGGATCGATGGCGGGATCAGCACGCCCAGTTCGGCCGAACTGGCCTGCACCGAGGCGGCCATGGGCGCCGGATAGCCATTCCGCACCATCGCCGGGATCAGGATCGCGCCGATAGCGAAAGTCGTGGCAACGGAAGAGCCGGATACGCTTGCAAACATCATGCAGGTCAGCACACAGGACGCGGCCAGCCCACCCTGAATGCCCCCGACCAGCGATTTGGCCAGTTCGACCAATCTGTGCGAAATACCGCCTGCCGACATCAGGTTGCCGGCAAGAATGAACATCGGAATCGCCATCAGCGGGAAACTGTCCAGCCCGGTGAACATTCGCTGCGCCACCAGCAACAGCGGCAGGCGACCATGCGCCTCGATCCCGATGATGGAGGCCAGCCCGATTGCAACGGCAATCGGCACGCCCATTAGGAAGAAGATCGCCAGCGAGAAGGCAAGAGCCATGTTCATGTGCGGGCCTCGAAATCTGCCGACCATTCGCCGCGCGCGGCACGCGCCATGCAGCCCAGAATGGCGATCATGATGAACACTGACCCTACCGGAATCGCCACATACACCCAGCCGATTGAGATTTCGAGAGCGGCCAAGCTTTGCCGCGCGACGCGCTCGACCATCGCCCAGCCCTGCCAGAAGAGGACACCGAAGAACACCAGAGAAAGCACCATGGCAGTCTGATACAGCCACAGGCCCAGCCGAGGCGGAAGGCTGCGCTGGATGATCACCACCGCGATCATGGTGCCTTCGCGGAATGCGGGCGCCACGCCAAGGAACACCGACCAGATCATCGCCGAACGGGTGATTACCTCCGACCAGGTGGAGGGTCTACCAAACACGAACCGCGCGGAAACCTGATACATCGCCAAAGCGGTCGCGATCAACAGAAAGGCGATAGCGAGCCACAGGGCGATGCGTGTGGTCACCGCCTCCAGTCGCAGGAACAGAGTCATGTTGCACCCCATGAAAAAATGGCCGCCACGGGGGTACCGCGCCGGCCATTGGCAGATGTCAGAGGGTTACTGGACGGCCTTGATACGCTCGATCATCGCAGTGCCATGTTGATCGGTGTAGACCGAATAGCTGGACGCCTCGGCCAGAGCCGCGAAGGGAGCCTTGTCGATCTCCGTGATGACCTCCATCCCGTTTTCGCGCAGAAGGGCAACGCCTGCCTCTTCAAGACGGTTCACCTCGGCCCGGGTGGCGGCTGCGGATGCCTTGGCTGCTTCGTAGAACCAGCCCTTCTGCTCGTCGGTCAGCCCGTCGATCAGCGCGGGCGAGGCAAGGACGATGGCTGGCGAATAGACATGGCCCGTCAACGAGACGTACTTCTGGACTTCCCAGAACTTCGTCGCGGTGATGACCGTGATCGGGTTTTCCTGGCCATCGACGACACCTTGCTGCAGCGCGCCAAACAGTTCGGGAAACGCCATTGGGGTGGGAGATGCGCCCATGCCGGTGAAGGCGGCCATATGCACGCGGTTTTCCATCGTGCGCAGCTTGATGCCATCCAGATCTTCAGGCTTGTTGATCGGGCGCTGCGAATTTGTCACATGACGGAAGCCGTTTTCCGACCATGCAAGGGCCACAAGGTCGTTCTCGTCGATCTTGGCGAGCAGTTCCTGGCCGATCTCGCCGTCCAGCACTGCGCGGGCGTGGGCATAGTCGC
The DNA here is from genome assembly GCA_047920895.1 of Roseovarius sp. Lineage (GTDB taxonomy): Bacteria > Pseudomonadota > Alphaproteobacteria > Rhodobacterales > Rhodobacteraceae > Roseovarius. The sequence goes on along the minus strand of JBLRXE010000335.1, from coordinate 1,041 downwards.
GGAACAGAAATGGCAGGTCGAGGGCAAATACCTCAGGCACGAAGTTGCCAAGCGGGCCGGTGGAGGTGATGAGCATCTCGAGCGAGCCGATCTGCAGCCCCTCGATCATATCCCGCTCCCCGCCCAACTGGCCGCCGGGTGCAATTTCTCCGACAAAGGCGCCGTCGGACAACTCCGTAAGTTTGTCGATGAAGGCGGTGGCTCCGACACCGTAATGCGAGGCGACGGTCGTCGCCAGACCAATGACGTAGGTCTGCTGTGCCTGGGCCGCGCTAACCATTGCAATAGCGGCAACTGTGCCGAGAAAGAAGCGTTTCATGGTTGTCCTCCCTTTTTTGGGTTTTCAGTTTTTATTGGTCATCCGGATTCCGTTGTTCCTACACCCGTTCCGCAGAATTGGTGATGCTCTCTGGTTCCTTACTCCCGGCGCGACGGTTGCACCTGATGACAACGCTGTCAAACCTTTATCTTGTGAGCGATTCATCATGACGGTTGGCAGCGTTCCGCGCCGTCATTATGGGGCCAGCTGGCCATGGAACTGCGCCCATCTGCGTCACTCTGGCGCGTGCGCTCAAGATCAACCCGCGCTTCACGATCACTCGTCAGCTGCAGCTCGTGCCGATCCACCTCGCGGACGAGGGACCAGATTCGCCCACCTCCTGCGCAGCGCCGGGCTGCCAGATTCAGCATCGGGAGAGAGCCAAAGGAATTCGTTGGAAGGCACTCCTCTTTTATTTTATCGGCGCGAATTTGGCCACTGTGGTCGGTGTGCAGCTAGGTATTGGTGCTCTGGCCGCAATTACCATGTGCCTGCCCTTAACAAACTACCCCGATCCCACAGTTGCGCTGGTCATGCTTGCCGGCATTTTCTACGGCGCTCGGTACGGAAGCTCAACCGCAGCTAGGCCAGGACGGTATTCCTTCAACGGCACCAGAAATCTAGGCCGTGGAACCGAAGGCGCCCAGTCCGCCGAAGCGTGCGATCTCCTCTTGCCCAATGCCCAGCCATTCGGCCAAGACCTCGGCGGTGTGTTCGCCCAG
>JBLRXE010000334.1:0-3282 GCA_047920895.1 Roseovarius sp. | reverse complement strand
TAAGCTCAGCATGGCCGAGATGCAGGGCGGCACATTCACCATCTCCAACGGCGGCGTCTATGGCTCGCTCATGTCCTCGCCCATCCTCAACCCGCCGCAATCGGGTATTCTGGGCATGCACAAGATCCAGGATCGCCCGATGGCGATCAACGGTCAGGTGGTCATCCGCCCGATGATGTATCTGGCGCTCAGCTACGATCACCGGATTGTGGATGGCAAAGGGGCTGTTACGTTCCTCGTGCGGGTCAAGGAAGCGCTCGAAGATCCCCGCCGTTTGCTGATGGATTTGTAATCGGTGCGCAACAAGTGCGCACCCTACGGTAGGGTGCGCATTCATTGCGCACCTGATGGCAAGAGGCTCCAAATGACCCGCGAACCCACCGCCCTCACCCAACATCTGCCTGCGCCCTGGCCCTCGAGCCGGGGCCTCGCACCCGGTCAGAGGGTCTCGGGTCAAGCTAGGGACGGAACGACAGCATGACCCCCGAACTCACCGCCCTCACCCTCGCCGCGCTCCTGCAGGCCATCCAATTCGTACTCTATGCCGTCCCGGCCAATCTCGAGCTTGGGCCGGGCTATACGATGTCGGCGCGCGACCGGGAGCCTACGAAACAACTCTCGCCGAAAACCGCGCGCCTTGGCCGTGCGCTCTCGAATCATTTCGAGGGGCTGATCCTCTTCACCATCGCAGTGATCGTGGTCACCTTCACCAAGATCACCTCGCCCCTCACCGCCGCCTGCGCCTTCACCTACTTGGGCGCGCGTGTTCTCTACATCCCCGCCTATTACCTCGGCCTGCGCCCCTGGCGCTCGCTCATCTGGGCGGCGGGCTTCTTCGCCACACTTCTCATGCTGCTTTCAACCCTCTTCTGATGCTTCATCTGGCCCAAAATACCTCGGGGGAGTCGCGCGCAGCGCGACGGGGGCAGCGCCCCCACTCTGCCCCGCCCGCACCGACGCAATACCGATAGACTACCGACGCGGCCCCGCCGCGAAAAACGAAAGGATCTGACCCATGGTCTCTTACGACGTAATCATCATCGGCGCTGGCCCCGGCGGCTATGTCTGCGCCATCCGCTGCGCGCAACTGGGGCTGAAAACCGCCGTGATCGAGGGGCGCGCCACCTTGGGCGGCACTTGTCTCAACGTGGGCTGCATCCCTTCCAAGGCGCTCTTGCATGCGAGCCACATGCTGCATGAGGCCGAGCATAATTTTGCCGCCATGGGCCTCAAGGGTAAATCCCCCTCGGTCGATTGGAAACAGATGCTGGCCTATAAGGATGATGTGATCGGACAGAACACCAAAGGCATCGAATTTCTTTTCAAAAAGAACAAGGTAGACTGGATCAAGGGCTGGGGTTCGATCCCCGAGGCGGGCCGCGTCAAGGTGGGCGACGACATCCACGAGGCCAAGAACATCGTCATCGCATCGGGGTCTGTGCCTGCCTCGCTGCCCGGTGTCGAAGTCGATGAAAAGATCGTCGTCACCTCCACCGGCGCGCTGGAACTGGGCAAGATCCCGAAATCTCTGGTGGTGATTGGCGCAGGCGTCATCGGACTTGAGATGGGCTCGGTCTATGCTCGCCTTGGTGCCGAGGTGACGGTCGTCGAATACCTCGACGCGATCACGCCCGGCATGGACGGAGAGGTGCAAAAGACCTTCCAGAGAATATTGAAGAAACAAGGGCTTAACTTCATCATGGGGGCCGCCGTGCAATCGGTCGAGACGCTGAAAACCAAGGCCAAGGTGCATTACAAGCTGCGCAAGGACGACAGCGCGCATCAGCTTGATGCCGATACCGTCCTGCTCGCCACGGGGCGCACACCCTATACCGACGGGCTGGGTCTGGCGGATCTCGGCGTCGAGATGACCAAGCGCGGCCAGATCGCCACCGATGCCCATTGGCAGACCTCGGTCAAGGGTATCTACGCCATTGGCGACGCCATCGAAGGCCCGATGCTGGCGCACAAGGCCGAGGATGAGGGCATGGCCGTGGCCGAGGTGCTGGCGGGCAAACATGGCCATGTGAATTACGGCGTCATTCCCGGCGTGATCTACACCCACCCCGAGGTCGCCAATGTCGGCACCACCGAAGAAAGCCTGAAAGAACAAGGACGTGCCTATAAGGTCGGCAAGTTCTCCTTTATGGGCAACGGCCGCGCCAAGGCGGTCTTTGCAGGCGACGGTTTCGTGAAAATCCTTGCCGACAAGGAAACTGATCGCATCCTCGGCGCGCATATCATCGGGCCAGCAGCGGGCGATCTCATCCACGAGATTTGCGTGGCGATGGAATTCGGCGCCTCCGCGCAGGATCTGGCCATGACCTGCCACGCGCATCCCACCTATTCCGAAGCGGTGCGCGAAGCAGCACTTGCCTGTGGGGATGGGGCAATTCACGCGTGAGCGGCGCGGCGGAAAAGCCTCTCGTTTCCGTCGTCATTCCGGCGTTTCAGGCGGGCAATACCTTGCCCGCCGCGCTTGTCTCCATCGCGGCCTCTGGCCTGCCGCCTGAGCGTATCGAGGTGGTGATCGCGCCCGATGACGGGCACTGCTATGACGATCTGCCCGATCTCGGGCTGCGCCTCATCCGCTGTGCGACGCATCACATGGCCACCGGCGCGGGGCCTGCACGCAACCGTGCCATCGCCCGCGCAACCGCGCCAATGATCGCCTTTCTCGATGCCGATGACACATGGGAGCCGGGCTATCTGGCGGCCCTCGTGCCCTTGGCCCGGTCGCATGGCGCGAGTTTTGGCCGGACACGCATCCTGCTTGGCAATGACGCTCTGCTGCATCTGCCCGGCGGGGGCCAGACCCACCTGTGCTTTGCCGATCTGGGGCATACCGGGGCCAGCTTTCACCCGGTCGCGCGGCGCGGGCTGGTGGGGCCGTTCCGCAACCGGCCCGCGCAGGATGTGCTGCACGCAATGGAAATCCTGTCGTTGGTGGGCGGGCGTGCCCCCATGGGCAAGATCAGCTACAACCTGCATCTCAACCCGCAGAGCGCCACGGCTCAGGCGGCCTTTGCCGGCCGCGTGGAACAGGCTTACCGCGACCATATGCGCGCCATCGAGACCGGCCGCACCCGGATCGCGCCGCAGCATGGCTCTGCCGCGCGCCATGCTTTTGAGGCCAAGTCACGCCTTAACCGGGCCTATGCGCAGGCGGGCAAGGCCGAATTCTTTTACCAGTTCATGAAGACCCGGTTGGCAGTATAGCGGACTGGCGACTGGGCCGAAGCGCCCTAGACCGGGTGGCGTCTGATCGGGTTTACGTCGCCC
>JBLRXE010000333.1:0-3295 GCA_047920895.1 Roseovarius sp. | reverse complement strand
CGTCGCGCGCTGCATCGCGGAATGTCTGGTCAGTGGCCAACGCATGGCCGTCGGCACTAGCGTGGTCAAGGCGGACGCAAACAAACAAAACTCGACCCCGAAAGAGGAATGGGACGCGGCACGGATCAACCCGGCCGGTGCGCCCCGCGCGGTTCGGGAGTATCTCGAAATACAGGACGAGGCCGCGTTCGGGGCCGCCAAGGAGGACCAGACCAAGTACACCTCGCATTCCTAACCGGCCAGCCCGTGGACCGCAGCACGCAAGGGGCCGGCGTTCATCAGCTATTCCGACAATGACCTGATCGACACCGATCACGGTGTCATCATTGATGTCGAAGCCACGCGATCGATCCGGCAGGCCGAGGTAGGACCGACCAAGACCATGCTGGACCGCGTGAAGGCCAGGTTTGACCGGCAGCCCGAACGCCTCATCGCGGATACGGCCTACGGCACCGGACCGACGCTGGGCTGGCTGGTCGATCGCAAGAACGCGCCGCACGTGCCGGTGTTCGACAAGTGCGGACGCACCGACTTCACCTAGGCCCGGGCGGACTTCGAATGGGACGCCGAGAGCGACCAATATGTCTGCCCCAAAGGCCAAGAGCTGAAGCAGTTCCGATGAAACTATTCCGACCCGAGCCGGGGACCGACCGGACAGGGCAGAACCAAACACCGCGCCCTGAAACTGACCTGCCGGTCCAAGGCAAAATGCTGCCCGAATACAGATGCCAGATCCATCACCCACGAAGAACACGAAGACGCCCGCCAATACGAGATCTCGATGAAGCTCCGGAAGAGAGTCGAGATGCTCTTCGCCCACCTCAAACGCATCTTCGGCCTCGGAAGGCTCCGGTTACGTGGCCCATGCGGCGCAAATGACGAATTCCTGCTTACCGCAACCGCCCAGAACCTCTGGAAATTGGCAAAGATCTTTCCTGCACTGTAGCAAACGCGCAAAGCCTGATCAGAAAAGCGCTGCGCCGGACTTGAAACAGCTATTTCTGCGCTCGCGAACGAGCGTTTTCCCGCAGAATCGGCGGGCTCCAGACACCCGCTATCTGATTGGACGCTGCGTCGTAGCGAATGAGAGCCGCCATGCGTGCATCATGCAGCATTTCAGGTGGCGAGTGGTGGCACTGCGGGTCGGAGAAGACAGTTTTCATTAAATATGGTATTAAAGGCAGACGGGCCGAAATTTGACCAGAGGACACATGACCTGCATTCAGGGTTTCATTTGCGCGGTTCCGACCAAAAATCGCGGTGTTTTTATCCAGCACGCACAAAAAGCGGCGCAAGCTTTTCACGACTATGGTTGCGTCGCCGCTGTGGAATGCTGGGGTGATGACGTGACCTCGTGCGACGTGCCCTCATTTCCCGCAGCAGTCCTGGCCCAGCCGGACGAAACAGTAGTCTTTTCTTGGTATGTCTGGCCAACCAAAGATGCCCATGACGCGTTCATGCGCGCAATGCCCGACGACCCGCGCCTTAATCCCGAAACCAATCCGATGCCATTCGATGGCAAGCGGGTGATATTTGGTGCCTTTGAGACCGTGCTCGAGTTGGGCACCTACCTTCCCGGTGGCTATGTGGATGGGTTCGTGCTTGCCGTGCCACACGCCCGGCGCCACGAGTTCGAAACTTTCGCAAAGACCTGTGATCCGGTCTTAATGGAACATGGGGCGCATTGGATCATGGAAAACTGGGGCGTGGACGTTCCTGAAGGCAGGCTGACCGACTTCAGACGCGCTGTGCAGGCCCGACCGGACGAGGCCATCGTGTTCTCATGGGTCCAATGGGCTGATAGAGCAACCCGTGATGCAGGCAACGAAAAGATTATGAATGACCCTCGTTTGGCTGCCTTCGGGATGCCCTTCGATAGCAAGCGATTGATTTTCGGGGGATTTCAACCCGTGGTCGAGGTCGGGTAACAAGAACGGCCAAGCTTGACTTAAGATTGCAATGCGCTCGATGCAGCCTTGCTGCAATTGGTTTCATGACCGAGCGCTGTCTGGAAGAAAGAGCGTATTGTCGGTCGGTAAGAGACATCCCCAACCGGCCCACGCAGTGATATCGCCCGCGAACAGCACACCTGAAACTCGCGGTCTTCCGGGTGTTTGATATTGGTGCGACGATATGAACCAATCGCCTTGCATCTTGTTGTTATGACATGTGAAATCCGTCTCTTCCATAGTCGTTGACAGAAAAGGTATTCGTGGGCACCCTTCCAGAAACAAATAAAGCTTTTTAATCATTTTCATCATCATCTGGGTTTTTTGACCGTTTCAGAAAAGGGCTTGTTGGTCATGTGTATTTCTTGCGTTGAAGCAATCGAAAGCGGGCTTAGCCCAATCAACCCCTGCCTGTGTGGCGCACCGGAAACCGTCGCTGCGATGAAGCGGATGGAAAGCGATATCTCGCGCCGTCAGTTGCTTGGTGGCACTGCTGCTGTGTTGGGCATGTTTGCCGGTTTCGGCCTTGCGCCGCTGGAGTTGCGGGCCCAATCACCGGGACGGCCCACCGTTCTGACCAACCTGCGCTTTTTCGACGGCACGACGCTTGAGATGCAGACAGGCCGCGACATCGTTGTCGAAGGCGGGCGGATCACCGGCCTGCCTGCCACAGGCACCGGCCCGACCGAGGCGGATGTGATCGATTGTGGCGGGCGGTCCGTGACGCCGGGATTAATCGATTGCCATTGGCACGCGACATTGGTCGGCGTCAGCCAGATAGCTGCCCTGACGCAGGATATGGGCTGGGTCCATCTGATGGCGGGGCGTGAAGCGGGTGCGACGCTAATGCGCGGCTTTACCACGGTGCGCGACACGGGCGGCCCTGTCTTTGGGTTGAAACAGGCCATTGATCAGGGCGCTGTCACCGGGCCCCGCATTTTTCCGTCGGGGGCGATGTTGTCGCAAACCTCTGGCCATGGCGATTTCCGGTTACTGAATTCACTGCCTCGCATGGCCAACGATGCCGATTATACGGAACGCACTGGTGTTGCTGCCATCGCCGATGGCCGGAACGAGGTTCTGCGCCGCACCCGTGAACAATTGATGAAAGGCGCAAGCCAGATCAAGATCATGGCGGGCGGCGGCGTTGCTTCGCCCTATGACCCACTGGAAACGGCGCAATATACGCTGGACGAAATGCGCGCCGCGGTCGAGGCCGCAGAGGACTGGGGCACCTATGTGACCGTGCACGCCTACACGCCGCGCGCGGCGCGCCGGGCGATTGAAGCCGGCGTGCGCGTGATCGATCACGGCCAGTTGCTCGACGAAGACACCTTGCGCCTGAT
>JBLRXE010000332.1:0-3296 GCA_047920895.1 Roseovarius sp. | reverse complement strand
GCCCGGTGCTGCGCCAGTCCAGCCAGAGATGATAGGAGGCCACCGCCATCAGCATCGCACGCATGCGGAAATTGAGCCAGCCGGTCGCCAAGAGCGACCGCATACAGGCATCGACAAAGGGCAATCCGGTTTCGCCTCGCGACCACGCCGCCAGCCGTGCCGCGTCCGCGACGCGCGGGCGCAGGCCCTCATAGGCCGGATGCAGGCAACGCCGCTCGATTTCCGGCTCATCCTCCAGCTTCTGCATGAAATGGTCGCGCCACGCCAAGCGCGCCTGAAACGACCGCATCGCGCGCGCCCAATCCGGCCCGCGCCCACCGGGGGCCGCCGCCCCCGCCTGCACCGCCTCGCGCAGTGACAGCGTGCCATAGGCCAGATGCGGGCTGATCCGCGAACAGGCCCGTGCGCCGTGCAGGGGCGACGACATCGCCCGCTGATAGTTCTCACCGCGTGTGCTCACGAACGATGCCAGCGCCCGCACGCCCGCGCCGCGCCCGCCCTTCTGCCGCAGCGGGCACGCGTCCATCAGCCCCAAACTCTCAGCTCTTGGCAGATCATCACTGCCCAATGCCAGCCCCCGCGCGCCCTCGACCGGCCCCAGCAACGGCGCACGCATCACCCCGTCGCGCGCCCCCTGCCAGGCATCGCGGCTCTTCAGCCGCCGCACCACGCCAGATTGCGACATCTCGTGCCACCGCACCCCCTGCCCCCGCGCCCATTCCGCCACCCGTCGGTCGCGCGCGTAACTCCAGAGATTGCCGGTTTCCTCATGGCTCACCAGATGCGCCACGCCCTGCGCGCCGCGCAACGCCTCCATCACCGCCACAGCATCCCCCACCCGCACCACAAGCCTCAGACCCAGACCCGCCAGATCATCACGCAGGCTCTCCAGACAGTCGCAGACAAAGGCATACTGCCGCCCCGAGGAATCCGGCTCTGTCCAGGCCTCCGGCTCGACGATATAGAGCGGAATGACCGGCCCCAACCGCGCGGCATGGGTCAGCGCCGGGTGATCCTGCACCCGCAAATCGCGCTTGAACCAGAGAATGACGGGGCGTTCCATGCGCAGCGAACTAGCGGCCAGCGGCCCAAAGGAAAGCCCATTGCAGCCCTCTGCCCCAACGCCTACCTTCCCGCCAAAGCCAGAGGAGAGCGCCATGAAAGATGCAGCCCCGCAGCCCGTTTATCTCGCGGATTACACCCCCCCCGCCTATCTCGTGGACGCGGTGCACCTGACCTTCAGGCTTGCGCCCAAGACCACGCGCGTCCTTAGCCGCATCGAATTTCGCCCCAACCCCGAGGCCACATCGCGCGATTTTTTCCTGCACGGTGAGGCGCTTACCCTCATCTCTGCCCGCATCAACGGGGCCGAAATCACACCAGAGGTGACGCCTCAGGGCCTCCGCGCCCCAGTGCCCGACGCGCCCTTCACTTTCGAGGCCGAGGTCGAGATTGACCCCGAGGGCAACACCGCCCTCGAAGGGCTTTATATGTCAAACAGCATGTATTGCACCCAATGCGAGGCCGAGGGCTTTCGCAAGATCACCTATTACCCCGACCGCCCCGACGTGATGGCCACCTTCACCGTGCGCATCGAAGGCGACATGCCGGTCCTGCTCTCCAACGGCAACCCCACGGGCAGCGGCACAGGCTGGGCCGAGTGGCACGATCCCTGGCCGAAACCGGCCTATCTCTTTGCCCTCGTCGCGGGCGATCTGGTGGCCCATCCCGATACTTTCACCACCCGCTCGGGCCGTCACGTCGCGCTCAACATCTGGGTGCGGCCGGGGGATGAGGGGAAATGCGCCTTTGGCATGGAGGCGCTCAAGAAATCCATGGCTTGGGATGAAGAGGTCTACGGGCGCGAATATGACCTCGATCTCTTCAATATCGTTGCTGTGGATGATTTCAACATGGGCGCGATGGAGAACAAAGGCTTGAACATTTTCAACTCCTCTTGCGTCTTATCCACAGCAGAGACCGCCACAGATGCCAATTTCGAACGTATCGAGGCGATTGTTGCGCATGAGTATTTCCACAACTGGACCGGCAACCGCATCACCTGCCGCGACTGGTTCCAGCTCTGCCTCAAGGAGGGGCTGACCGTCTATCGCGACAGCCAGTTCACCTCTGACCTGCGTTCCGCCCCGGTCAAGCGCATCTCGGATGTGATCGCGCTTCGCGCCCGCCAGTTCCGCGAGGACAACGGCCCGCTGGCGCATCCCGTTCGCCCCGAGAGTTTCATTGAAATCAACAACTTCTACACCGCAACGGTCTATGAAAAGGGGGCCGAGCTGATCGGCATGCTCAAGCGTCTGGTGGGCGATGCCGCCTATAAAGAGGCGGTCGATCTCTACTTCACCCGCCATGACGGACAGGCCTGCACCATCGAGGATTGGTTACAGGTGTTCGAGGATGTCACGGGCCGCAACCTGAGCCAGTTCAAACTCTGGTATTCCGAGGCGGGAACGCCCCGGCTCAGCGTCACGGAAGAGTTCAACAATGGCCGCTACACGCTTCATTTCGAACAGAAAACCCCACCCACACCGGGGCAGGATACCAAACAGCCGCGCGTGATCCCGATTGCCGTGGGCCTGCTCAGCCCCAATGGTGATGAGGTGCAGCCAACCCGCGTGCTGGAAATGACCCAAGCACAGCAAAGCTTCAGCTTCGATGGGTTAGCATCACGCCCCATCCCCTCGATTCTGCGGGATTTTTCCGCGCCCGTGATCCTCGAGCGTGAGAGCACCAATGCCGAGCGCGCCTTCCTTCTGGCGCATGACACCGACCCGTTCAACAAATGGGAGGCCGGGCGCGCGCTGGCCCGTGCGGGCCTTATCGCGATGATCACCGAGGGTGCTTCCCCCGATGCCGCCTATCTCGATGCAATCGCCCGCGTAGCGCGGGACGAAACGCTCGATCCCGCCTTTCGCGCGCTGGCACTTGGCCTGCCAAGCGAGGATGATCTCGCGCAGGCGCTCTTTGACGCCGGGCACACCCCCGATCCGCAAGCGATCTGGCAGGCGCTAGAAACTCTCCGCGACGCGCGCGCGCTGGCGCTCGAGAGCATCGCACAGGATCTCTGCACCCGCCATCAGGTCACGGCCCCCTATCGCCCCGTCCCCGATCAGACTGGCGCGCGGGCGCTGGCCAATGCGGCCTTGGCCATGCTCAGCCGCCGCGATGGCGGCGCGCGCGCGCAGGCGCAATATGACGCTGCCGACAACATGACGCAGCAATTGGCGGCCTGGTCCTGCCTCTTGCAGGCGGGAACAGGTGACCGCGCCACCCAGGCG
>JBLRXE010000331.1:0-3309 GCA_047920895.1 Roseovarius sp. | reverse complement strand
GGGCTGGTGGTGGTCTTCGGGCCGCGCTTCTGGCTGGTCGGACAGCGTTTCGGCTTCCTCACCCCGGCCGAGATGCTCGGCGCGCGCTACGACAGCGGCGTGCTGGCGGCGGTGGTGGCGGTGATGTCGGTCCAGCCGACATCGGAGAAGGTCACGCTATCGCAATTGGCAAGCGCTGGCCCGGCGGCGGCGGTGGCAAGGGCGATGGCGGTCAGGGTTGTCTTGAGGGTCATGGCAGGTCTCTCCCTTGGTTGATTGTTCCGGGGCAGCGCCCGGTTTGGCAAAGGCCCGAGGAGAGATTGCCCCCGGGCCTTGCAGTCAGGTCAGGTGGGCCGGATCAGGCCATCCACCAGCGTTCGATAAAGCGCATGCCGTCCACATCCCAGTTGGCCCCGAGCGTGTCGGAATGGGCCACCTTGGAGGAGTTGCCAAAGACGTAATTGGCAAACATCGGCACGATCACGCCGCCATCGTCGCTACAGATCGCCTGCATCTCGAAATACATCTCGCGGCGCTTGGCCTCGTCCAACTCGGAGCGGGCCTTGATCATCAGCTCGTCAAAGCGGTCGTTGCACCAGAAGGTATCGTTCCACGCCGCACCGCATTTGTAGGCGGTGGCGAACATCTGATCCTCGACCGGGCGGCCCGACCAATAGACGGCGCAGAAGGGTTTCTTCATCCACACATCCGACCAATAGCCGTCATTCGCTTCGCGCACCGGCGTGAGGTTGATCCCCGCCTTTGCCGCCGAACTCTGATAGAGCACGGCCGCATCGACCGCGCCGCCAAAGGCCGCATCCGCCGCCGACAGTTTGACCTCAAGGCTGTCAAGACCCGCCTGCTTGAGGTGGAACTTGGCCTTGTCGGGATCAAAGCTCTTCTGCTCCAACTCGGTGTTGAAATAACGCTGACCCTGACCGATGGGATGGTCATTGCCGATCGAGCCATAGCCCGACAGGATCTTGTCCACCAATTCCTGACGGTCGAGGCCGTATTTCAGCGCAAGGCGCACATCGGGGTTGTTGTAGGGCTCTGCCCGCGTGTCCATGGCAAAGGTGAAATGCTGCGTGCCCGCGACCGAATTGATCTGGATATTGGGGTTGCGCGCCAATAGGCCCACGGTCTTGAGGTCGAGCCGGTCCACCACATCCACATCACCCGAGATGAGCGCCGTGGTGCGGGCGTTCTGATCGACGATGGCCAGCACTTCGGCGCTGTCGAACCATGCCACATCGCTGCGCCAATGGTTCGGGTTGCGCTCGACCGCGTAGGACACACCGGCGTTGAAATCCTTGAGCACATAGCTGCCGCAGCCATCGCCCGATTTCCAGTCGATGCTGTCGCCTTCGGCCTTGCAGATCACGAGGTGATAATCGCTGAGGAAGAAGGGGAAGTCGGCATTGCCGCCATCCAGGGTAAAGATGACAATGTCATCGCCTTCGGTGGTGATGTCGGTCACGTTGGCCACCAGCGGCCCCGCCGCAGAGGTCGAATTCTCGCCGCGGTGGAAATTGATCGAATTGGCGACATCGGTGGCGGTGACGGCCTTGCCGGAATGAAAGGTCACGCCCGAGCGCAGCTTGAACCGCCAGACCGAGGCATCGGCCGAGGCTTCCCAGCTTTCGGCGACTTCGGGGACGAGCGTGCCATCGGCGGCCACTTCGGTCAGGCGGCCATGGATGGCAAAGGCCAGCGAGGTGGTGAAGCTGTTGGAATAGGTGCCCGGATCAAGCACATCGGTGGTCTGGCCGTGGCCGATGGCCGCGCGCAGATGCCCGCCGCGCGAGGGCGCCGCCTTGGCCCGCAGCGGCAGGCCCGCGATGAGGGCGGCCCCGGCGGTGGTGGCCATGAAACCGCGTCGGTTGATGCGGCCGGAATTGAGGATGGTCATGTTGGTTTTCTCCCTTTTGTTTGGTTTTCCGAACCGGCCTTATGTCCTCTTGGGATCGCGCGGCCCCCTGCCGCGTGGCGGTCGGTTTATACCTGCCAAGGCTAATATGACGCTGTTGTGAAATACAACGCCATTCTGGCAGGGGGGTGGTGATATCATGCGGTCCGTTGCGGTTTTATTGATTGACGAGTCAATTAAACACGATTAGGCCGGTCTGGCAACAGGTCTTTGGAGGGGGTGCATGCCGAAAATCGGGATGGAGCCGATCCGGCGCAACGCGCTGGTGGAGGCCACGATTTCAGAGATCGGCGCGCATGGCAGCCTTGACGTGACCGTGGCGCAGATCGCCCGGCGCGCGGGCATGTCGAGCGCGCTGGCCCATCATTATTTCGGGTCCAAGGAACAGATGTTCGTGGCCGCGATGCGCCATATCCTGACGCTTTATGGCGCCGAGGTGCGCGGCGCGCTGATCATGGCCAAGACCCCGCGTCAGCGGATCGAAGCGATTATTCGCGCCAGTTTTACCCCCGCCCAGTTCCGCGCCGAGATGGTGTCGGCCTGGCTCAATTTCTATGTGCAGGCGCAGCGTTCGGACGAGGCGCGCCGCCTGCTGCACATCTATCAGCGGCGGCTGCGGTCGAACCTGCATCACGCCTTTCGAGAGCTCGCGCCGACAGAGGCGCGCACGCTCACGCGCGGTCTCGCGGCGATGATCGACGGGCTTTATATCCGCCAGGCGCTGCGCGACGGGCCGATGCAGCCCGGCCTCGCGATTGAAGTTCTCTTGCATTACCTCAACACCAGCCTGCCCCAGAAGGACACAGAATGACCGCGCCCAATATCCTGATTTTCATGGTTGATCAGCTCAACGGCACCCTCTTTCCCGATGGTCCGGCCGAGTGGCTGCATGCCCCCAATCTCAAGGCGCTGGCGGCGCGGTCCACCCGCTTTGCCAATGCCTATTCGGCCTCGCCGCTTTGCGCACCGGGGCGCGCCAGCTTCATGTCGGGGCTGTTGCCTTCGCGCTCCCGCGTCTATGATAATGCTGCCGAATTTACCGCCGACATTCCCACCTATGCCCATCACCTGCGGCGTGCGGGCTATCAGACCTGCCTGAGTGGCAAGATGCATTTTGTCGGGCCAGACCAGTTGCACGGGTTCGAGGAACGGTTGACCACCGACATCTACCCCGCCGATTTCGGCTGGACCCCGGATTATCGCAAACCCGGCGAGCGGATCGACTGGTGGTATCACAACATGGGGTCGGTGACGGGCGCGGGTGTGGCCGAAATCTCGAACCAGATGGAATATGACGACGAGGTTGCGCACAACGCGCGCGCCAAGGTCTATGATCTGGCGCGGGGGCTGGATGCGCGGCCCTGGTGCCTGACGGTGAGTTTCACCCATCCGCATGATCC
>JBLRXE010000330.1:0-3311 GCA_047920895.1 Roseovarius sp. | reverse complement strand
AGCGGGCGGGGCAAGGGCGTTTCGCAGCGATCTATGCGCTCTCGCTGCTGGGGGGGGCCGTGGGCTTTGCCCTGCTCTCCACCGCCGTGCAGCCGATGGTGGGCGCTTCGGGGGCGCTTTTTGGTCTGGTGGGGGCGCTGGTCGGCTGGGACTATGCCGCGCGGCGCCTGGCGCGGGCAGGCATCGGGCCGGTGCTGCGGGTGATCGGGCTGCTCGTGCTGCTCAATCTGGTGATGTATTGGGGGATGGCGGGCAACCTCGCCTGGGAGACCCATCTGGGCGGGTTCCTTACCGGCTGGGTGGCGGGATGGTGGCTGCGGGAAAGGCCAGAGCGCCCCTGATGCTCAGGCCTTTGCGACATTCTCCATCGGCAGGCCTCGCCGCTCTATGGCGTTGCGCGTGTCGATGATCGGCAGGTTCATCGCGGCGAGGGCCGCGTAATCGACGGCGTCGTGATCGGTTGCGATCAGGATGGCATCGAAATCGGCCGGATCAATCTCGGCGAAGGAGAGGGACTTGCTGCCTTTCAGCTCGGGATATTCACGCATCCGGGGGATTTCCGGGACATGGGGATCATGAAAGGCGACACTGGCCCCGGCGGCCCGCAACAGTGACAAAAGCCGCACGGACGGGCTTTCGCGCATGTCGGAGATGTTCTTCTTATAGGCGATGCCGATGATCAGGATGCGCGCCCGGCTCAGGCCAATCCCGAGACGGCGGTCGATCACGTCGCGCAGCCGCGCCACCACGTAATCCGGCATGGTCGAGTTGATCTCGCCCGCGAGTTCGATGAAGCGCGTGGACAGGTGATATTCGCGTGCCTTCCAGGTGAGGTAGAACGGATCGATCGGGATGCAATGCCCGCCAAGACCGGGGCCGGGATAGAAGGGCATGAAGCCGAAGGGCTTGGTTGCCGCGCCGTCGATCACCTCCCAGATGTCGATCTCCATCGCGTCGAAGATGACCTTGAGTTCGTTCACAAGCGCGATATTCACCGCCCGAAAGATGTTCTCGGTGATCTTGATCGCTTCGGCGGTCCGTGTCCTGGAAACCGGCACCACGTTCTGCACGACCTTGCCATAAAAGGCCTCAGCAAGCTGGCGCGCCTCCTCACCATCGCCGGCCACGATCTTCGGGATCGTGCTGGTCTTGTAATGGGCATTGCCCGGATCCTCGCGTTCCGGAGAGAACCCGATGAAGACATCCTTGCCCGGCGTCAGGCCCGCGCGCGCCAGGATCGGGGTCAGGACCTCGTCGGTGGTGCCGGGATAGGTGGTCGATTCCAGGATGACGAGAGAGCCGGGCGTGATGTGGTGCGCGATTTCTTCGGTCGTGGCGATGACATAGGACAGATCGGGCTCGCGATGCTCGGTCAGCGGGGTTGGCACGCAGATGACGAACACGTCCATTTCGGACAGTCGCGAGAAATCCGTCGTCCAGGCGACACGGCCCGTTCCGAGCAGGTCGGTCAGGTCCGTATCCGAGACGGCCCCGATATAACTTTGACCAGCATAGAGCCTGTCGATCTTTTCCGGGTCGATGTCGAAGCCGGTCACGGGCAGGCCGCCGCGCGCCGTCGTCACCGCCAGGGGCAATCCGACATACCCGAGGCCAAGGATCGCAACCTTTGCGCTAAGGGTTTCGATCCGGGCGAGCAAGGTTTCAAAACAATTCTGGGACACCGTGAATTCACTTCCCTGTCTGGAATGGGGCCTCTTCCCCGCGCTAACGCAAATCACCTTTGGCGGGAAGAGAGTATGAAACTGCGCAAAGCATCGGTAAAGCCGGGATCCGCCATATCGGACAGGCGGGGCGGGGCGGGGCCGCCGATGGCGGTAAGGGCTGTGTCCATGATGCCGGGAAACGCAGCCTCGTCCTCGGCGACGAAAAGCCCGGGGCGGTTTCCGAGATTCTTGACAGTCGTGTACTGGTGGTCGTTCCGGGTCTCGTGCAGATGCCCGCGCCGAGGCATGATCACGATCGGCTTGCCATGGGTGAAGGCCGTCAGGATCGAGCCCATTCCCGCATGGGACACGATCAGATCCGCCGCGCCTATATGGGCCTCGTAGTCCTTGGGTGACAAATGCGCCACGGTGTCGAAATGCCGGGGCCTGTAGGCATCGGTGGCCGGGAAAACCACCTGTGCGATGATCTCATGGTGCCCGGTATTCTGGTCACACCAGTCATCAAGCGCCCGAACCAGCCGGTCAAAAGGTTCATGCGTGCCGATTGTCAGAAAGATCACAGGACCGAACCCAGATAGATTGGACCGTCCGGTCTTGCCAGATGCTCCCATTGCGTGAGCCACAGATCGGCATGTTTGCCGATGCGCTGGCCCGACAGGGACAGTTCCTCGGCATTGGCCATGCTGTCGATCCAGATGGTTCTTGCGCCCAGAAGGCGTCCGATCCGCAGAGCAAAATAGCCGGGCGCCGCCCCGGTCGAGATCACCACGTCAGGGCGGGTGCGCAGCAGGATGAAGAAAATACCAAGCAGTTGCCGGATCAGGCGTCCCTTTTGCCAGCGGTTTGCCTCGATAACGGTATGAAAGCCGGGGGCGGGCTCTCCATCCTGCGCGGCATGGCGATACACCATTTCCCGGAAATCCGGCTCGGTCGTGACATACGTCACCCGACATCCTGTCCAGGCGGGACGCAACCGCATCAATTGCACCCAGTGCCCCCCTGCCGAGGCAACAGCTATAAGCTTTGGTGGACAAGACATGTTGCGCACCTTTTGCCGGAAATAATTTGGATGAAGAATGTTTACAGCCCACCTCGACAGTATTTGAAAGGGGTGACCATGGCAATTATGCTGGGGGAATTTTCTGTATTGAGGCCATCTGTACCATCAGATCGCCAAGCGCGGCCTCGTATCGGGCGAGTTTCTCAAGCCCCGTCGCCAGCGCTGCCTTCTGGCTTTGCACCAGTTCCGCACGGCGCCCGTAGGCGTCAAATACCCGCGCCATGATTTCTTCGGCACTCTGGCTGGTGCAATCCACCGTCTCGTTATAGCCCAAGGCTCCGAAGAGGCCCGCGAACTTGCGGCTGTAGGCCATGGGCACCACCGGCACGCCCGCCGAGAACGCCGCAATGCAGGCATGCATGCGCGCGCCCATGAAGAAATCCATCCCCGCGATATAGCTCTTGGCCTCCGAAGGCGAGGTGAAGCCAGGGGCGACGGTGACGGAGGGAAATTCCTTTTGCAGTTTCAGACTCGCGGCATAGTCATCCTCGACGCCACCGCCCGCGGCGGGCCGCGCATCGCCGTCACGCAAGCCGACGTGCGCGCCATCCAACTGGCCAAGGCGG
>JBLRXE010000329.1:0-3318 GCA_047920895.1 Roseovarius sp. | reverse complement strand
GGGTGGGCCTCGGCCCACTCCCGGGGCAGCCGCTCCAGGTAGAGCTGGCGACGCTCCCGGGCGGCCCACCACAGGTCGATCTGCCGCTCGGGGTTGGCCGAAAGCGCCGCCTCGGCCTCGGCCCAGCGAAACACGCCCTCTTCCGAAGCTCCGGTAACGGCCACGCGCACACCGTCCGCGTATTTGGCAACAAACACGCCCACGAGGGCAAAGCGCGAGGCGGGTTGCTCGAACTTCTGATAGCTGGCCTTTTCCGGCACCGGAAAGCGCACTTCGGTGATGATCTCGCCATCTTCCAGCGCAGTCGTGAACATGCCCTGAAAATAGTCATCCGCCGCGATCTTGCGGTTGGAAGTCACCACCGTCGCCCCCGATCCCAGCACCGCCGCCGGGTAACAGGCAGAGGGGTCGTTATTGGCGAGGCTACCACCGATGGTGCCGCGATTGCGCACCGCCGGATCGCCGATATGTGCCGCCAGCGCCGCCAGCGCCGGATAGGCCCCGGCCCCTGCGGCCACGTCGGCGTGGGTGGTGCCCCCTCCGATGCAGAGTGCGCCATCGTCGGCGGTGCAAATCCCCTGCATCTCCTTGATGGCCGAGAGGCACACCAGCTTGGCGGGCGCCGCCAACCGCTGTTTCAGCGTCGGGAGCAGGGTCTGTCCCCCGCCCAGCGCCTGCGCCTCCTCGGTGCCCAGTGCCGTTATGGCATCGGCGATGGTGGCGGGACGTTCGATATCAAATGCATACATGATCGTTCTCCTTAGCCCTGCATCGCAGCCCAGACGCGCGACGGCGACAGCGGCATGTCGATATGGGTGATTTTCCGGCCCGAGCGTTGCAGCGCGTCAATCACC
This sequence comes from Roseovarius sp., assembly GCA_047920895.1. Lineage (GTDB taxonomy): Bacteria > Pseudomonadota > Alphaproteobacteria > Rhodobacterales > Rhodobacteraceae > Roseovarius. The sequence continues at coordinate 2,464 of JBLRXE010000329.1, read as the reverse complement.
GCGTTGACCACCGCAGGCGGACTGCCAATCGCCCCGGCCTCGCCGCAGCCCTTGACGCCCAGAGGGTTGTGCGTGCAGGGCGTCTGACAGGAATGATCCACCTGATAGAACGGCACATCATCGGCGCGCGGCATGGCATAATCCATGTAAGACCCGGTTTGAAGCTGACCGTTCTCGTCATAGACACACGCCTCCAGCAGGGCCTGCCCGATCCCCTGCCCGATCCCGCCATGGACCTGCCCCGACACGATCATCGGGTTGATGATATTGCCGAAATCATCGGCGGCGGCAAAGCGCTCGATCTTCACCTTGCCGGTGTCGGGATCGACCTCGACCTCACAGGCATAGGCCCCCGACGGATAGGTGAAATTCGACGGATCGTAAAACGCCGTCTCCTCCAACCCCGGCTCGATGTCTGCCAGCGGGTAGTTGTGCGGCACATAGGCAGCGAGGGTGACATCACCCCAGGCCACGGATTTATCCGTGCCTGCAACGCTAAACCGGCCATCTTTCAACTCGATATCGGCGTCAGAGGCTTCCATCAGATGCGCCGCGATCTTCTTGGCCTTGTTGATGATCTTCTCGGTCGCCCGCACCATGGCCGACCCGCCCACGGCAATCGAGCGGCTGCCATAGGTGCCCATGCCCATCGGCGTGTTGGCAGTGTCGCCATGCACGATCTCGATCATATTGGCGTCAATGCCGATCATCTCGGCCACCACCTGCGCGAAAGAGGTCTCATGCCCCTGCCCATGGCTGTGAGAGCCGGTCATCACCACCAGACCCCCCGTGGCATTGACCCGCACCGTGGCACTCTCATAGAGGCCTGCGCGCGCGCCCAACTGCCCCACAAGGTTCGAGGGCGCGATGCCGCAGGCCTCGATATAGCAATTGATGCCCAGACCGCGCAGCTTGCCCTTGGCCGCACTCGCCGCACGTCGCGCCTCAAACCCTTTGAAATCCGCGATCTCTTCCAGCTTGTCCATGGTGGCGTGGTAATCGCCGGTGTCATATTCCACCGCCACGGGCGTGGCATAGGGAAATTCGGTGATGAAGTTCTGACGCCTGAGCGCGATGGGATCGACCCCTAGTTCCCGCGCCGCCTTGTCGATCACCCGCTCCAGCTGGAACGTGGCCTCAGGCCGTCCAGCCCCGCGATAGGCATCGACCGGCACCGTGTTGGTAAACACCGCCTTGACGTTCACATAGATGAGCGGCGTCTTGTAGTTTCCCGCCATCAACGTGCCATGCAGCCAGGTGGGCACCGACGGCGCGAAGGTGCTCAGATAAGCCCCCATATTCGCATGGGTATCGGTGCGGATGGCGGTAAAATTGTTCTCCGCATCCAGCGCCAATTCGATCTTGGTCACATGGTCGCGCCCATGCGCATCGGTCATGAAGGCCTCAGACCGCGAACAGGTCCATTTCACCGGACGGTTCAGCGCCTTGGCGGCAAAGGTGCAAAACGCCTCTTCGGCATAGTGAAATATCTTCGAGCCAAAACCACCGCCCACATCGGGCGCCACCACACGCAATTTATGCTCGGGAATGCCCAGCACAAACGCGCCCATCAAGAGCCGGATCACATGCGGGTTCTGGCTTGTGGTATAGAGCGTGTGATCGCCGGTCGAGCGGTTGAAATCCCCCACCGCCACGCGCGGCTCCATCGGATTGGCCACCAGCCGGTTGTTGATCAACTCCAGCGAGGTGACATGCGCGGCCTTCTCAAAGGCCTCGTTCACGGCCGCCTTGTTTTCTTCGACAAAGCCCCAGTCATAACAGAGGTTGTTCTTCAACTCGTCATGCACTTTCGGTGCGCCCTCTTCGAGCGCCTTCTTCATGTCCACGACCGCCGGCAATTCCACGATATCCAGAACAATTGCCTCGGCGGCGTCGCGCGCCTGGGCATAGGTCTCGGCCACCACAGCGGCAATCGGATCGCCCACATGGCGCACCTTGCCGCGCGCCAGCACCGGATGCCCCGGTTCCTGCATCACCTCGCCAAACCGGTCCGTGACCTGCCACCCACAGGGCAGCCCGCCCACGTTCTCGAAATCCGCGCCGGTGAAAATCCGCAGCACCCCCGGCATGGCCTCGGCGGCGCTGGTGTCGACCTTGTTCAGCCGCCCATGCGCCACATCCGAGCGCAGGAAATGCACATAGGCCTGCCCGCGCAGATTGATGTCATCGGTGTAATTTCCGTTTCCGGTCAAGAACCGGATATCCTCGCGCCGCGGGGTCGCTGCGCCAATGCCTCCGTCTTTCGGCATGTCATTCTCCTCCCTGATCGAACGGGGCTAGCCCCCATGATCACCCGCAGCGCGTTCACTGTTCCCCAAATACTCCGGGGGAGCGCCGCAGGCGCGGGGGCAGCGCCCCCAATGTTCCTGTCATTCCGCCGCGATCCGGCTCACATCCTGACCGCTGGCCGCCAAAATCGCCTTGACGATGTTGTGATAGCCCG
>JBLRXE010000328.1:0-3362 GCA_047920895.1 Roseovarius sp. | reverse complement strand
CGGGTGCGGATCTGCATGTCCCCCACCGCGTCAATCGCAAACTCGCCCGCGACCTGCGGAAACTCCCGGTCCAGAAACGTCATCAATTCTGCGGCCGTCATCTTGACGCTCATGCTTTGCTCCCTGCCTTGTTCCGCGCTAGAATGGCCCCAACGCACAAAGGGTTACAAGATGGCAATTCTCGACCGCACCGACGTGGGCGCAATCGCGCGGCTCACACTCAACTCGCCCGGCAATCTCAACGCGCTCTCGGATGCGATGCTGGCGGCCCTTCAGGCCGAATTCAACCGGCTGGCACAGGATCGCACCATCCGCGTGGTCACGATCATGGGCGCGGGTAAGGCGTTTTGCGCCGGCCACGATCTCAAGGAAATGACCGCCGGGCGGCAGGCCGAGGATGGCGGACGCGCCTATTTCGCCGATCTCTTTGCCCGCTGCACCGCTGTTATGACCGCAATTCGCACCCTGCCCCAGCCTGTCATCGCCGCCCCCCACGGCATCGCCACGGCGGCAGGCTGCCAACTTGTCGCCAGTTGCGACATGGCCGTGGCCGCCCATGGCACGCGTTTTGGCGTCAACGGCGTCAATATCGGCCTCTTTTGTTCCACCCCGATGGTGGCGCTCAGCCGCAATATCCCGCGCAAACAGGCGTTCGAGATGCTGACCACCGGACAATTCATCGACCCCCCCCGCGCCGCCGAACTGGGGCTGATCAACCGCGCCGTGCCGCCCGAGGATCTGGAGTCTGAAACCATGGCCCTCGCCCGGACCGTTGCCGCCAAACTCGGCTCTGCCGTGCGCATCGGCAAACGCGCCTTTTACGAGCAACTCGAAATGGGGTTGGAGGATGCCTATGCCCATACCGGGGCAGTGATGGTCGAAAACATGCTCGACCGCGACACCGCCGAAGGCATCGCCGCCTTCATCGAAAAACGCGCGCCCGATTGGGATCAGTGACGCCCCTTTCCAAACCACACGCAATGACCTAGATCGCAGCCCATGGACAAGACATTGCATATTATCGGCGGCGGCATGGCCGGATCAGAGGCGGCGTGGCAAGCCGCCAATATGGGCGTGACCGTGATCATCCACGAAATGCGCCCACGGGTCAAAACCTTTGCGCACCGCACCGGCGATCTGGCGGAAATGGTCTGTTCCAACTCTTTCCGTTCGGATGATGACGAGCAAAACGCCGTGGGCCTGCTGCATTGGGAAATGCGCGCGGCGGATGGGCTGATCATGGCCATGGCCCATGAAAACCGCCTGCCTGCCGGAGGCGCCTTGGCGGTGGACCGCGACCGCTTTGCCCAATCGGTCACGGCGCGGCTCTTGGATCACCCGAAGATCACCGTGCAACATGATGAAATCACGGAACTTCCTGAAAACGGCCATTGGATCATCGCCACCGGCCCGCTGACCTCCGAAGGCTTGGGCCGCGCGATTGCCGCCGAAACCGGCACCGAGGCGCTCGCCTTCTTCGACGCCATCGCGCCGATTGTCTATCACGACAGCATCGACATGTCGCGCGCCTGGATGCAATCACGCTATGACAAGGGCGAGACCGAGGCAGAGCGTACCGCGTATCTCAACTGTCCCATGGACCGCGACCAATACGAGGCCTTCATCGACGCGCTGCTGGCCGCTGACAAAACCGAGTTTCACGAGGGCGAAACCGCCAGCTATTTCGACGGCTGCCTGCCCATCGAGGTCATGGCCGAACGCGGGCGCGAAACCCTGCGCCACGGTCCGATGAAACCCGTTGGCCTGACCAACCCACATGCACCAGACATCAAACCGCATGCCGTGGTGCAACTGCGCCGCGACAACGCCCTTGGCACGCTCTACAATATTGTAGGCTTTCAGACCAAGATGAAGTATGGCGCACAAACATCTGTTTTTAAAATGATTCCTGGGCTTGAAAACGCACAGTTCGCTCGCTTGGGCGGCATCCACCGCAACACCTTCCTCAATTCGCCCACGCTGCTCGATGCGCAGATGCGCCTGCGGTCGCGTCCCCATATCCGCTTTGCCGGGCAGATCACCGGGGTCGAGGGCTATGTCGAATCCGCCGCAATGGGCCTCTTGGCTGGTCGCTTGGCAGCAGCGGAGATTTTGGGGCAAAACCTGCCCCCCGTGCCGCAGGATAGCGCCATGGGGGCCCTCATCCACCACATCACCGGCGGGGCCGAGGCCAAGACCTTTCAACCGATGAATGTGAATTTCGGCCTCTTTCGCCCGATCGACGGGTTCAAGGGCGGGCGGCGCGGGCGCATCGACCGTTACAAGGGCTACACCGACCGCGCCAAGGCGGCATGGGGCGAATGGCTGGTCGCCCACAACATGAGCATCGCCTCGTAACCAGTTGAAAAATGTTCATAACGCGCTTCGCCCCCTCGCCGACCGGCCCGCTGCATCTGGGGCACGCCTATTCCGCAATGCTGGCTCATGACCGGGCGCGGGCTGAGGGCGGCACCTTCCTCCTGCGCATCGACGATCTGGATCAGACGCGCTGCCGCCCGGAATGGGAGGCACAGATTTTTGACGATCTGGCATGGCTCGGCCTCGACTGGCCCCGCCCCGTGCTGCGCCAATCCACCCGCTTGCCCCGCTATCGCGGATTCCTCAAAATGCTTTGGAACAAGGGCCTTGTATACCAATGCTCATGTAGCCGCGCCGATATTCGCGCCGCCGCCTCCGCCCCGCAAGAGGGCGCGCCGCTCTTGGGGCCGGATGGCGTGATCTATCCCGGCACCTGCCGCCCCGCGACCCCGCCGCAAGGCCCGATGCCCGAGGCGTGCGCCCTGCGCCTCAACATGGCCCGCGCTTGCGCAGCGCTCGATAACCCTTTGTCTTACCAAGAAAAAAACCAGACCATAACACCCCATGACCTGCCGCAGACTGTCGGTGACGTGGTGCTGGCGCGGCGCGAGATGGGCGCCTCCTATCATCTCTCAGTGGTGGTGGACGATGCCGATCAGGGCGTTACCCATGTGATCCGGGGCCAAGACCTGCAAGAGGCCACGCAGATCCATGTGCTCTTGCAGCGCCTGCTTGCCCTGCCCACCCCCGCCTATCATCATCACGCCCTGATTCGCGATGCCGCGGGCAAACGTCTGGCCAAACGCGACGACGCGCGCGCCATCGCCACCTACCGCGCCCAAGGGGCGAGCCCCAGCGACATTCGCACCATGGTCGGACTCTAAACTTTCAGCGTTCCAGAAATACTCAATCCGCGCCCGCCATCGGCACCATGATCTCGGTTTCTTCCCCCTCCCGCACCGCCGTATAGAAACACGAGCGCCGGTTGGTGTGACAGGCCGGGCCACTCTGGCGCACCTGCACCAGCAGGCAATCGCGGTCGC
>JBLRXE010000327.1:0-3367 GCA_047920895.1 Roseovarius sp. | reverse complement strand
CTTCGAAATCGCGGAAGGGTTGGAACAGGGTGATCTCAAGCCCCATGGCGCGGATCATGTCGCCCACTTCGCGGGGGGCGCCGTCATGGGCGATGAAATCCTGCTCGAAGATTTCGATTCCGTCAAAGCCCGCGGCGGCGATGGCCTCGAGTTTCTCGGGCAGGCTGCCGGAGACGGAGACGGTGGCGATGGAGGTTTTCATGGCGCGTCCCCTTCGATGGCGGTGCGCAGGGCAGACTCGTCGAGCGGCGTGTCGGTGAAGATCGCCCAGGCATCGACGCCCTGACCAAAGAAAAGCTCGTAGCCTGAGATGATATGCAGCCCGGTGGCGGTGGCATCGTGCAGGAATTGGGTATCGACGGGGGTATAGACCGCGTCAAAGGCCCATTCGGCCCCAGCCATGGCGGTGGGGGGCAGGGGGGTGCCACCGATGCCGACCATGCCAAGGGGGGTGCAGTTGATGAGGCCATCGGCCCCGATGGCGGCGGTGACGGGATCGGTAGAAACCTCGATCCGCGTGGCGGCGCCAAGGGCGCGCAGGCTCTCGGCCAGTGCCTCGGCCTTGGCCGGGTCGAGATCGACGCAGCGGATGGCGGTGGCGTTGAGGCCGATGAGACCGAAGGCCACCGCCTTGCCCACGCCGCCGGTGCCAATGAGGCAGACGGTGCCGGGATTGGCGCTGCCCAGACTTGCGCGATAGGCGCGCATGAAGCCTGTGTAATCGGTGTTGAACCCCTGCGGGCCGTCCGCCTCAAAGACCACGGTATTCACGGCCCCAATCGCGCGCACCAGTGGGTCAGAGACGGTGACGCGGCGGGTCACGAGTTCCTTGTAGGGGTAGGTGATGTTGAGGCCACGATAGCCCGTCGCCTGCGCCTGATCGAACACCTCGTCAAAGGTGAGGTGCATATCGTGCGGGATCAGGCGGTCGTAGGTGACGGTGAGGCCGGTCAATTGCCCCGCCGTCACATGCAGCCGGGGGGATTTCGAGCGGGTGATATTGTCGCCGATGAGGCCGAGTTTCACGGTGCGGGTGAGGGTCGCGGTCATTGGGTTGCCTTTCGGAAGAGGCGGGTTTTCAGGGCGGTCCAGAGCGGTGTCTGGCTGACGAAGATCAGGATCACCGCCGCGAAAAGGGTGAAGGAGAGGGGGCTGGTGAGGATGCCTTCGAAAAAGCGGCCCAAATCCTCGCGCTCGGAGATGATCGCGCGGCGCCAGTTGTCATCGAGCAGGCGCGACAGGATCACGCCGAGGATGACGGGGCCAAGCGGATAGCCGTAGTGGCGCATGAAGTAGCCAAAGACGCCAAAGCCCAGCATCCAGTAGACATCGGAAATGGAGTTGTTGACGGCATAGGCCCCGACGATGGACAGCAAGAGAATGAGCGGAATGATCACGGCGCGGGGCATTTCCACGATCTTGGTAAAGATGCGGATGCCGGTGAGGCCAAAGATCAGCATGAAGATATTGGCGGTGAAGAGCGCGCCGACGATGAACCAGAACATATCGGGCTGATCCACCATCAGCATCGGGCCGGGGTTCAGCCCGTGGATGAAGAGCGCGCCGATCATGATGGCGGTGACGGCATCGCCGGGGATGCCCAGCGTCATCATCGGGATAAAGGCCCCGCCCACGGCGGCGTTGTTGGCGGTTTCAGGCGCGACAAGCCCCTCCATCGCGCCCTTGCCAAAGGGCACCTTGGGGTTCTTGGTCACGCGCTTGGCGTGGTCATAGGCCATGAGGGCCGCGATATCGCCCCCCGTGCCGGGCAATGCGCCGATGATCACGCCGATGGTCGAGGTTTGCAGCGAGAGCGGCAGGTATTTGCGGATCACGCCAAAGGACGGCACGATCTTGGTGATCTTCTGGCGCACGGCGGTCTTGTTGACGTTCTGAAGCTGCAAGAGCGCCTCGGACACGCCGAACATGCCGATCATCACCGCGATAAAGGAAATCCCACCCTCCATCAGTTGCAGATCGAAGGTGAGCCGTTCGGTGAAGGTGAGCGGATCGCGCCCGACCGCGCCGATGGCAAGGCCCAAGGCCCCGGCAAAGATACCCTTGACCAGACTGCCCGAGGAGAGCGAGCCGACCAGCAGGATGCCCAGAACCGCCAAGAGCATGTAGTCGCGCGGTTGGAATTTCAACGCAAAGACCGAGACATAGGGTGCCGCGAGCGCCAGAACGCCGATGCCGATCAGCCCCCCGAAGAAGGACATGACTGTGGTCACGCCAATGGCCTGCCCTGCCTCGCCGCGCTGGGCCATTGGGTAGCCATCGAGCGCCGTGGCAATGGCAGAGGGCGCGCCGGGGATGTTGAGCAGGATCGCCGTGCGCGAGCCGCCATAGACACCGCCCATGTAGATGCCCACCATCAGCGAAATGGCCGGGTAGACATCCCATGAGAAGGTGAAGGAGATGAGGATCGACACCGCCATGGTGACGGACAGGCCGGGAATGGCGCCGATATAGATGCCGGCAAAGGTGCCCAGCCCGACCAGAAGCAGGAGATCAGGCTGGGTGAATACGGTGAGCAGGGCGAGGAGCGTTTCCATCAGGCGGCCTTCCCGGACATGAGGTTGCGGAAAAACTGGATGACTTCTGCCTCGGGCACCACGCCGGAGGGCAGGAGCACGGTAAAGATCACGCGGAACACGATCCAGATCATGGCCAGGGCACCAAGGGCCGTGAGGATGGTGCGCGGCCAGCCCCAGGGCGACAGGATCTTGATCGCGGCGATGAGAAACAGGGCGGCGGTGGGCAGAAAGCCCAGGGGTTTGAGAAGCAGGCCGAAGGCCACCAGAAACCCGGCGAAGATGACGACCGTCATCGGCAGGATGTCACGCGACAGGGTTTCGGTCGTGACCCGTGGCAGGCGCGCGGTGCGTAGTGTGACGATGAGGGCGGTCATGAGCATGACAGCGGTGGTGGCCATGGGCACCGATCCGGGGGCAGAGAGCCCGTCGAACCCGGAAATCGCATGTGCGTTATAGAGCAGGATCGCGCTGGCGATGGTGAGCAAGAGGGCAAAGCCCAGTTCGCCAGGTCTGCGCTGGGCGGGATAGCCGCCGGGGGTTGCGTCGGACGTGCCGTCGTGGTGGTCCTGATCGCCTCTGAATTCGGGGTCCATTCTGTCTCCTCCCTTGGCGCGACGGGGCGGTGATCGCGCGGGCATGCGCCGCCCAGCCCAAAGCCCTCGGCGGATTGCCGATGAGCCGAAACACGCGAACTGTCTGAATTGGCGCAAGTGCGATGACAAAAGTCACGCGGGTTTTGCATTTGCTCTGCGGCGCGTGGCACGCCGGGATGTGGCTGGCCGTGTGGCCAGCCACGCGGGTGCAAGGTATTACTGGTCGGGGCGGGCGAT
>JBLRXE010000326.1:0-3367 GCA_047920895.1 Roseovarius sp. | reverse complement strand
TTATGCGCACATGCGGATTATGCGAAGGTTCCTTTCGAGGGTGAGACGCAGTGTCGTCCGGCAGCCATCCCGAATGAATAGCGCATGCCTATTTTCCGTCGGAGGTTTGGAGGTCAGCCATGCAAGCGTTTGTCTTTCTTCGGGAATCCTGCCGGCGGCGAATGGCGGCAAACGATCTTGGCATAATTCTCGTCCGGTTCGCGGACTGGCTTCAGGACCAAGGGTATTCCCGAAATACTGTCCTGCAATACAGCCAAGTCGTTGAACATTTTGGGTTCTGGCGGTCGCAAGCGCATCCGGGCGCTCACGACGCCTCAAGTTCGGAAGTTGCCGAGTTCCTGTCGTCCCATCTGGCGGTCTGTCATTGCCCCGTGCCGGCATGTAAGACCCTCAAGACCTGCCGGGCGGCATTGCGGCGCCTCCTTTCAATGCTTGATGTCGCTGAACCATCATTAACCGGTAGTTCGAAGGTCGCCGCAGCGGTGGAGGGTTTCGATCGCTTCATGAGGGATGTGTGCGGGCTGAGCAATGCCACAAGAATCTACCGAAGGCGTTACGCTTACGAGTTTCTCGCGTGGCGTTTCAAACGCGGACGGTTCGACCCCAAGCTCCTGCGTTTCACCGACTTTCTCCGATACGTCAGACTGAGGACTCCTTCCCTTCGGCCCGGATCAATGTCGGTCATGATCACATCTCTGCGCAGCCTGGTGAAGTTTTTCGAGTTCGGCCAACAATGCCAACCGGGACTATCGTTGTTGTGCCTCAAGGTTCCCAACTGGAAGAGGTCCGCATCTCCCGACGTTTTATGTGGGCGTGAACGCCGGGCATTGATTGAATCCACTGATCGCACCCGGGCGGCAGGCATCAGGGATGCCGCCATGATCCGGCTGATGATGGAACTTGGACTGCGGTGTTCCGAAGTGGCACAACTCAACCTCGACGATGTCCACTGGCGGGACGGGACGATTGCGATCCGTCAGAACAAGCAGAGACGCGACCGGTCCCTCCCGCTGGTGGTTTCAGTTGGGAATGCCATCTCCGCCTATCTGGGCGGAGGGCGTCCCGTGTCGAATAGCCGGTGCTTGTTTCTGTGCCATCGCATCCCGGTTGGAGCCCCGATTAACGCCGGGCGGGTGCGGGGTGTGGTTCGCCGTGCGCTCGCGCGGATAGGACGGACCCGCGGCGGCCCTCACTTGTTGCGCCACACATTTGCCACCGTGATTCACAACCGGGGAGCGAGTTTGAAGGAAGTTGCCGACATTCTCGGACATCAAAGCCCGGACACCACCGCGGTTTACGCAAGGTTGAACGTGAGGCAGCTTGCAAAGATTGCGATGCCTTGGCCGGGAGGTGCGCCATGAAAGCGAACGATTCAATGACCTCGCGGGTGGATGAATATCTGCAATACCGCCGGTCCCTCGGCTACAAGCTGCATATCGAAGGCGGCATGCTTCGTGGGTTTGGCAAGTTTGCCGATGCTTCCGGTCACCGCGGTCCCGTGACATGCGAACTTGCCATGCGGTGGGCTCGTCTGCCTGCAAATGCGGACCGCCTCTACTGGGCGAGGAGAATCGAAGTGCTTGTCGGCTTCACCCGCTATTGCCACGCGTTCGATCCACTGACGGAGATCCCGCCGCGGCATGTCTTCGGGGCCGCCCACAGACGCAGACCACCCTATTTGTATTCGGCCCGACAGTTGGCTGAGCTTGCATCGGAGGCCCCCGAAACGGATTCCGAAGCGGGCTTCCGCCAGCTGACACACGCCACACTCTTCGGGCTTCTGGCATGCACGGGCCTGCGCATTTCCGAAGCCCTGGCGCTTTTGATAGAAGATGTTGACTTGAAGCGCGGTATCGTGGTCGTCAGGGAAAGCAAATGCAGGCGTTCACGCCTGGTTCCGGTCCATCCAACGACGAAAGCACGTTTGGCGGAGTATGGGGCGAAGCGGCATCGAAGATTTCCGCATGCCTGTTGGTTCTTTGTCAGCGGCTCCGGTCGGAATCTTCCTTACTCAACCGTTCGTGGCGTGTTTCGCGACCTGACTTTGAGACTGGGATGGTGTCGCGACGGAGTCCGTCCCCGATTGCATGACTTGCGCCATACGTTCGCTTGCCGCGTTTTGCAGAAGTGGCAGCGCGGACCAGCGCTCCGCGAAGAGCGGATCGATTGGCTGACCCGCTATCTGGGCCACGAGAATGTCAGTGACACCTATTGGTATCTTACTGCCACTCCCGAACTTCTGGCCACCGCCATGGCGCGGTTCAAACATAAAACCGAGACTTGACCATGAACGCCTCCAATAGATTTGCCAGTTTGATCCAGACGTTCTTCACGGAATATCTGGTCGGACAACGTGACGTCAGCCCTCGGACCATCAGCGCTTATCGAGACACGTTCCGCCTGTTATTTCAATTTCTATCATCGACCTTCGGCAAGACGCCGGACAAGCTGACACTTGACGTTTTGAATGGAACGAACGTGGCGGCGTTCCTCCAGCATCTTGAGGAAAAGCGCGGCAACAGCGTGAGGACGCGGAACTGCCGTCTCGCCGCCCTGCGCTCATTCCTGCGTTATGTGGTCGCCATGCGCGAACCGGACCTGCTGGCGCAAACTCAACAGGTCTTGGCAATACCTCTCAAGCGCCACACCCGCCCATTGCTTGGCTTTCTCACACTTGCCGAGATCAATGGTATCCTCCGTTCGACAAGTGAATCCCGGGCCGGGCGCAGAGACCACGCGCTGTTCCAGTTCCTTTACAATACGGGTGCCCGGGTGTCGGAGGCGATCAACGCGAGGGTCAAAGACGTTCAAACCCGGGAATTTCACTCGGTGGAACTGCTGGGCAAAGGAAGGAAACAACGGGTGGTCCCCCTTTGGAAGGAAACGTCTCAAGCACTTCGAGCCTGGGTCAGGTTTGCCGGTCTGTCTCAAAACGACATTCTGTTTCCAAACCGGTTCGGAACTGCGATGACTAGAAACGCGGTCCAGCAAAGGCTCCGGCTGTGTGTTCAATCGGCGTCGGAAGCTTGTCCTTCATTGCGTAGCCGCAAGATTTCACCTCACACTCTACGCCACACGACCGCCATGCACCTGCTACAGTCCGGAGTATCTTCCCCGGTGATAGCCCTATGGCTGGGCCATGAAAATCCGGCAACAACCCATCAATACGTCGAGGCGGATCTGCTCATGAAGGAAAAAGCGCTGTCCCGGATGCAACCACCGAGGCAAAAGAACCCCAGATTTAAGCCCTCATGCAGCCTCCTGCGGTTCCTGGACAGCCTATAATTATGCGAAGATTAGATTCAGGGATGGGGCCGCGCTTGCAACGATCGAAAGGAACCTTCGCATAATCCGCATGTGCGCATAC
>JBLRXE010000325.1:0-3398 GCA_047920895.1 Roseovarius sp. | reverse complement strand
GGATCGCCGACGCCGCAGTATCGCCGATCTGGGCGGCCTGTGACACTTCAATTGATGTAATCTCGGTTCCGCGACGCAAGAGATCTGCCAGAACCGGACTGCGGCCGCTCTCCGCCGCGGCGCGCCCTTCGCGCTCGATCATGTTGGAGCCTGCCATCACGTCCAGCGTGCCGGTTACCCCGTCCGACACCACTGGCAGCGCACCGATCAACCCCGCCGCTCCCTGCGCCCCGCGGTAAAGTTGCCCATCGCAGACGATCCCCGCCCCGATCCGGCGCCCGACCTTTACGAACAGCATGGAGCGCAGGCCGTGCCCGGCACCGGCATGCAATTCGCCCATCGCCATGGTTTCGACGCTGGAGCGAATCCAGACCGGCACGCCAAACTGGCGGGTCAGGGTTTCAACCAGTGGGAAATCTTCCCATGCGGGAAGGACGGGAGGCGTGGTGGTCATGAAGGCATCGTCGCGCCCTGAAGGCACCGTGCCAGGAACCGAAAGGGAAATCCCCCAATGCGCGGTGGGCGTGACCTGACGTTCTAGACACCAGTTGAAAAGGGACGTCAGCCTGTCTGCCAGTTGTGCCACGGGGGCGGTCAGGTTAGCGGCCTCATGGTGTTGGGTCAGCAGGTTGCCCGACAGATCCGAAACGCCTACACCGATCGACATCTGATCCAGCGTTGCCAGCAAAATCAGCCCGCGACGGGCCGAGAACTTAACGAGGCGCGGTGCTCGCCCACCAGTCGCGTGGCCGAGTTCGCTTTCATCGACAAGGTTCAGGTCCGATAGCAGTTGCAGTCGGTCCGCCACCACTGCCCGGCCCAGCTCAGCCTCTCGCTCCAGCTCCTGCCGCGTGGAAGCGCGCTCAGTCCGGATCAAGTTCAGGATTTCAATCAGCGAGGGGATTGCCGTTTCGCTGGTGCGCGGACGGCCCTTACCGCGCAAGCGGGATGATTCGGCGGCATTCGCGTCCATCGGCAAAAGAGGCTCCTCAAGTAGGTGCAACAGGAATAGTCGGCCTGGTTCCGTCGTTCAAGTGGATACTTTTGCGTTTAATATGCAAAAGTCATGTAACTTATGTATAAAAAAAGTTGACTTATGCCGATTGCGGTCCTACTGCTTCTCTCATGGTCAAGACGGCCGTCAGGAAGATCGCTTCGGCAGGCAAGACCGCGCCGGACACGCAATGAGGGAAGGGGTCACAGATGGCCGGATGGAAGCTGGCGTATCACGCCAATTGCTGGGGGGCGCTGGGCGGTAATGCCGAGGGCGTCACCTCAATCACCCAACTCAGCTATCGCACCTTTGGCGCAATGGATCGCGCCTTTGCCGACATTGCGGCGGCGGGCTATCAGGGTGTGGAGCTGTTCGACGGTAACTTGCTGGATGCGTCAGCTGCGGAAATGCGGCAAAGTCTGGCAGACAACGGGCTGACGCTGGTCGCAGCCTACGCCGGCGGGAACTTCATTTTCGACGACATCCTGCCAGATGAACTTGCGCGAGTAACCCGTGCAGCAGACCGTGCCGCTGAACTTGATGCGCCGCATCTGGTGGTGGGCGGCGGGGCCAAGCGGTTCGACGGAGTGCGCGAGACAGATTATCACAAGCTGGGCGGCGCGCTAGACCGCGTCAAGGCGATTGCCGATGCCCGGGGATTGCGCGCACACTATCACCCGCACCTGTCCACCATCGTTGAGGGGCCGTCCGAGGTTGCCAAGATATTCGATCTGACGGCAATCGATTTCTGCCCGGACACGGCACATCTGGCCGCTGCCGGGGGCGATCCTGCGCAACTTATCCGCGATCACGCGGCGCGCATTTCTTACATCCATCTGAAGGGGTTCCAGAAAGACCCCTTTGCCTTCACCCCACTAGACCGGGGCGACGTGCCGACCGGCCCGATCCTTGAGGCGATCCGGGACGTGGGTTTCGCGGGTTGGATTTGTACTGAACTGGACAGCTGGGACGACCCCGCCGCAGGGGCGCGGATCAGCATGGAATATTTGAACCGGGCGATGGCGGACTGACAGCCAGGCCCTTTACCTGGGGGGATACCCCCCATCTCTTCTTTGGGAGGAAGAAATTATGCTCAATCGACGTGTTCTTTTAGGTTCGGCTACCGCCTTTGCGCTGGCCTTCGGGCTGAGCGCCCCCGCCTTCGCCGACCCTGACGCAGCCTTGGCCGCGCTACAGGAAACTGTGCTATCCAAGGGACCGAACGGCGAAGAGCCGACGGCGCCGTCAACCGTTGTCCTCAGCGACGAGGAAATGGCTCAGATCCGGGCGATGGGGGCCACCGCCGCCATCGTCATGCACTACGGCGGCAATGACTGGTCTCGCGCCCAGATTAACGGGCTACAGACGCAGTTTGCCGCGATGGGCATCGAAGTGATCGCGGTTACCGATGCCGGGTTCAAACCGGAAAAGCAGGTCAGCGACCTAGAAACCATTATGGCGCAAAAACCAGACATCATCGTGTCGATCCCCGCTGACCCCACCGCCACTGCGGCGGCCTATCGTGCAGCGTCCGAGGCAGGGGTCCATTTGGTATTCATGGACAACGTGCCGACCGGTTTTGTGGCCGGTGAGGACTTTGTCTCAGTCGTCTCGGCGGACAATTACGGCAACGGCGTCGCCGCAGCACATCTGATGGCCAAGGCCCTAGGGCCGGACGGTGGGGATATCGGTCTTGTCTATCACGCGGCCGACTTCTTCGTGACCAAGCAGCGCTACGATGCCTTCAAGGCGACTATCACCAGCGATTACCCCGAAATTAGGATCGTGGCAGAACAAGGGATCGGCGGGCCGGACTTTTCTGGCGACGCGGAAAAGGCAGCTGGGGCGATGTTGATATCAAACCAGTCGATCAAGGGTATTTGGGCTGTCTGGGACGTGCCCGCTGAAGGCGTGATTTCCGCCGCAAGGTCGGCAGGGCGGGATGATCTGGTCATCACAACCGTGGACCTTGGTGAAAACGTGGCGATTAACATGGCACAGGACGGCTTTGTTCAGGGTCTTGGTGCGCAGCGTCCTTATGATGCGGGTATCGTCGAGGCCAAACTGGCTGGCTACGCACTTTTGGGCAAAGAGGCCCCGGCATTTGTAGCACTGCCCGCGCTCCCTGTCACAAGGGAAAACTTGCTGGAAGCCTGGACGCAAGTCTACTCCGCCGAAGCGACCGACAACATCAAGTCGTTGATGCAATGATCACTGTGGCGCGGGGATAATCCCCGCGCCACATCTGAGTCTTCGGCTCGGCAGATTATTTCCTGGCCCGACCGATGCCTCTCCCTCAGCCACGGAGACTGAAAATGACTAAAGTGATGAATGTCGCCATGATCGGCGGCGGGTTCATGGGCAAGGCGCATGCCATGGCCTATGCGTCGATGCCAATGTTCTT
>JBLRXE010000324.1:0-3402 GCA_047920895.1 Roseovarius sp. | reverse complement strand
ATCTCTGCGACACCCCGCCCGAGACTTTTGACGGCACAGAGGCAGTGCGCAAGGCGCTCTCGGCGATCCTGCGCACCGGCGAAAGCTTTGGGTCTGGCCATCTGATCGACATTCTGACCGGCACCGCTACCGACAAGGTGCGCCAACGCGGGCATGAGGCTCTCCCCACCTTTGGGGTCGGGCGCGACATGGACAAGCGCGGCTGGCAGGGTGTGTTTCGCCAGATGATGGGCCGTGACCTCATTCGCCCCGACCGTGAGCGGCATGGCGCACTCGTGATGACAGAGACCGCGCGCCCGATCCTGCGCGGTGAAGAGGGCGTGACCCTGCGCCGCGACACGATCGACCATATCCCCCGCCCCGCCGTGCGCGCGCTTGTGTCTGACGAGGATGCGCCCCTCCTCTCGGCGCTCAAGGCCAAGCGCCGCGCACTGGCAGAGGCGGCGGGCGTCCCGGCCTATATCGTCTTCAACGATAGGACCCTGATCGAAATGGCCGAAATCCGGCCTGAAACGCTGGATCAAATGGCCCGGATCAGCGGCGTCGGAGCCAAGAAGCTGGAACGCTACGGCGCAGAATTCCTCGAAGTGATCACCGGAGCAAGCGCGACCGTGCATCCAACCCGCCGCAAGCTGGCAGGCAGCACCGCAGGCGAGGTTTATGACCGCCTGATGCAAGCACAGGCCGATCTGAGCCGGGGCGAAACGGGCATTGACCGCCCGCTCAGTTGCTCTGCCGCTCTCCTCGCCAAGGTGGCCAGCCAGAGACCCCGCACCGCGCAAGAGATGCAGCGCCTCTTGGGCGAGAAATATGCCGACCGTTTTGGCGCCGCCTTTCTGGACGTTCTGCACGCCACGTCCTAGATCACAGCCTGCGTTACCCAAAGGATCATTGCATGCTTGTCGTTGTCTCCCCCGCCAAGAAACTGGACATGACCCCGGTCGAGGGGATCACACCCACCCGCCCCGCCTTTGCCCAAGAGGCCGAGGATCTGGCGCATGTGGCGCGGGGGCTGAACGTGGGCGAGTTGCAAAAGCTGATGGATATCAGCGAAAGCCTCGCGCGCCTCAATACCGACCGTTTTGCTGCGTTTGGACAAATGGAGGAAAAGCCCGCCGCCCTCGCCTTTGCCGGCGATACCTATCAGGGGCTCGAGGCGGGATCACTGGACCCAGACGAAATGGCTTGGGCGCAGGATCATTTCCGCATTCTTTCCGGTCTTTACGGGCTTTTGCGCCCGCTTGATGCGATCCAGCCCTACCGCCTTGAAATGGGCAGCCGGTTGAAGACCGCGCGTGGCAAGACGCTTTATGACTATTGGGGCGCGCGGATTTCCGAGGCTCTGAATACACAGGCCCAAACGCTTGGCGCCGACACGCTGATCAATTGCGCAAGTCAGGAATATTTCGGAGCGGTTGACCGCAATGCGCTGACCCTGCGGGTGGTCACGCCGGTTTTCATGGAGGACAAGTCCGGCACGCCAAAGATCGTCAGTTTTTACGCCAAGCGGGCGCGGGGGGCGATGGCGCGATTCATCATCCAGCACCGCCTGACTGATCCCGACGCCATTCTTGATTTCGACAGCGGCGGCTATCGCCATGACCGCAGACTCTCGAAACCCGATCAGCCGGTGTTCCTGCGCAATCACCCGGTGGCCTGAACCGGGCTTTCCAAACCATCCGGCGGACGTGCTACCTTGGGGCAAGTCGCCCGAATGTGCTGATGGATCATCTCCTTGCGCAGGGGCTTGGTCAGATAGTGATCCAGGCCCGCCGCCAGAATATCGGTATCATCCCCGCTCATCGCATGGGCGGTCATCGCTATGATCGGCACATGCCGTCCGGTCTGTGCCTCAAGCGCGCGAATGGCGCGCGTAGCCTCTTTGCCATCCATTTCGGGCATTGAGATGTCCATAAAGATCACGTCAGGCGTGAGAGAGCGAAAGAGATCGACCGCTTCGCGGCCATTCTCGGCAAAGGTCAACTCGATATCCAACCCCTTGACCATGTTGGAAAAAACAAGGCGATTGGTGCGGTTATCCTCAGCCGCCAGCACCCTCATTGCCCGGCTTGGTGTGCTGGCGGCAGAGGTCAACCCGGCCAATGCGCCAAAGAGATCACGCCGTGCTACCGGCTTTTGCAGCACCGCCTGCACATGGGCGCGCGCCGGGTCCTGTTCGGCATAGCCGGTGTTGGGACTGAGCAGCAGAAACGGCATCGCATGCCCCGCCTCGCGCAGCGCCTCGGCCAGTTCCAACCCGTCCATTCCGACCATGTTGTGATCGCTCACCACCAGATCAAACCCCTCGCCCACCTTTGCCAATGCCTCGGACGCGTTCTGGCAAGAGACCACCTCGATGCCCAATTGATCCAACTGTCGCTCCAGAATGGCGCGGCTGGCTGCCTGCGGCTCGACGATCAGGGCGCGGTGGGTGCTGGTGCCAAGGTTGGGCAGGTCGATTTCGCCAACCTCGGCCACCGGCAAGCAGACGGAGAAACCAAAGATTGATCCGGTGCCCGGCGTGGACTCCACCCAGATCGTGCCACCCATAATCCTTATCAGCTTTTGCGAGATGGCAAGGCCGAGGCCCGTCCCCTCAAACTTGCGGTTGTGTTCGTCGTCAACCTGATTGAACTCACCAAAGATGTGGTCGATCTTGTCCGGCGGAATGCCGATCCCGGTATCCTCGACCGTCACATGGATGCTCGCCCGCCCCTCTGCGTCGGGATGCAGGCCCGTCACCCGCACCAGAACATGGCCCGCTTCGGTGAATTTCACCGCATTGCCAAGAAGGTTGGTCATGATCTGGCGGATGCGTCCCGGATCGCCCACGAACCGCGTCGGCAGGAACAGATCGTAATCCACCAGAATATCCAGCCCCTTGTCCCGGGCATTGACCTGCATCAGCGTCACAAGCTCGTGGATACAGCGTTCCAGATCAAAGGGTTCGGCATGTAGCACCAGCTTTTCCGCCTCGATCTTGGAGTAGTCCAGCACATCATTGATGATGACCAAGAGTGCCTCGCCAGAGTTCTTGATGGTCGAGGTAAAGAGCCGCTGCTCTTCGGTCAGCTCGGTTTCCATCAACAGTTCTGCCATACCCACAACCCCGTTCATCGGCGTGCGGATTTCGTGGCTCATATTGGCGAGAAAGGAGGATTTCGCACGGTTCGCCGCCTCTGCCCGGCGGCGCGCGTCCTTGAGCTCCTTTTCATAGCGGATCGTGTCGGTGATGTTGAGCGCAAGGCTGACGACATCGCCGCCATGTCCGCGCTGATCAATCAGCTTGATATACTGCCCATTCCAGAGTCGGATCACCTCGGGCTCGGGCGCGAAACTCTGCCAGCGATCCAGCATTTTCTCGCGCCATTCATGCGGCTTCAACGCGCCGATGTTGAAAAT
>JBLRXE010000323.1:0-3404 GCA_047920895.1 Roseovarius sp. | reverse complement strand
ATTTATTGCGCCAAAAATGTTCGATGCGGACATAATATTGCGCAAAAACTGAGATTCGGTAGCAGTTTGATCTTGGAATGTCAACAAAGCTGACGTAATGTGAAACATGTGGCTTGTAGATTGTGAACGGAGCGTGGGCATGGCCGAAATGCAGGGCGGCGAAAACCTGTTGTTTCTCACCGACGAGCAACTGCGTCAGGGCATCGAGGCGATGTTTTTTGCCTATCGCGGTTTCACCGCCGATCCCGATCGTATTCTGGCCACCATGGCCTATGGCCGGGCACATCACCGGGCGATCCATTTCATCGCGCGCAGCCCCGGCACCACGGTGAACAACCTCTTGGCCATCCTTGGTGTGACCAAGCAATCGCTGAACCGCGTGCTGCGCACGCTCATCGAGGACGGGCTGGTCGAGAGCCGGGTCGGCACCGCCGACAAGCGCGAGCGGAATCTGACCTTGACCGAAGCGGGGGCATCGCTGGAGCGCAAGCTGTCGGATGCACAGCGCGCGCGGATGCGCGCCGCCTATCGCGCCACGGGACCGCAGGCCGTCGCCGGGTTTCGTCAGGTGCTCGAGGCGATGATGGAGCCTGACCTGCGCCGCCGCTATCACGCCATCCGGGAAAGTGACACATGACCGAGCCGGCCCCCCATCTGCTGATCGTCGATGACGACGAGCGTATTCGCGGCCTCTTGCGCAAGTTCTTGATGCGGCACGGTTTCCTTGTGTCTATCGCGCGCGATGCCGCCCATGCGCGGCGAGTTCTGGCGGGGCTGGATTTTGACCTCATCGTGATGGATGTGATGATGCCCGGCGAGAGCGGCATCGAATTGACGCGCACGCTGCGCATCACCCACAAGACGCCGATCCTGCTCTTGACCGCCAAGGGGGAAACCACCGACCGGATCGAAGGGCTTGAGGCCGGCGCAGATGATTACCTGCCCAAGCCGTTCGAGCCCAAGGAATTGCTGCTCAGGATCAACGCGATCCTGCGCCGGATGCCCGAGCCCGAGCAGGCGCTGACGCAGCCCAAGGTCGTGCATCTGGGGCCGGTACGCTATGACATCGAGCGCGCGGAACTGAGCCGGGCAGGCAAGCCGGTCCGCCTGACCGCGACCGAGGTGCAGTTGATGCGCATCTTTGCCGAGAACCTGCGCAAGCCGGTGAGCCGCGCCAAGCTGGTCGAGGATCTGGGCCGCGACGGCGGGCAGGCGCAGGAACGCGCCGTGGATGTGCAGATCACCCGGCTGCGCCGCAAGATCGAGAGCGATCCCAAGCAGCCACGCTATCTGCAGACCGTGCGCGGCGAAGGCTATATGCTGTCGTCCGACTGAGGGGCGGGAGAGGCGGCGGTTGCCTCTCGAAAGTGGTGGAAATTTTCCGGCGACGTGCTCGCGGCGGTGCCTGGCCCCAATGCCGCAGGGCTGTCCCGCTTTGCGGACAAGATTGTCCCCCGTTCGGCTGTCCTGTAGCCCGCCGTCGCGCCGCACAGCCAGAGACTGTCCGGCGGCAACATCACAGGTCCGAACCACCGCGCATCGCAGCACCCGACCCGGATTTTCAAAAAGTCCACTCAGAAAGTTCTGAAATTCCCAGCCATGGCGCACGGCTCATGCCGAACCAGGCCTAGCCCAGCTCTGCGGCTCATATCCGATCACCACGCTGGCCAGCACCATATCGACCAGCCGCTCCAGCAATGCCGCCTGCCGCGCCTCGGAATAGAGCGCGCTGCCGAACGAGGTCGAGAATGTCGCCCGGTTCGACACGTTGTAGAAACTGAACGAACTGGTCAGCCAGTGCAATTCCAGCGCATCCACCCCGGCGCGGAACAGCCCCGCCGCCTTGCCGCGCGCGCAGACATCCTCCAGCTTGTCGATGATCGAGCGGTTCAAACGCGGCACAATGTCGGATTTGCGCAGATACTCGGCGTTGTGGATGTTCTCGATCATCACCAGCCGGATGAAATGCGGCGCGGTCACATGCGCCTCGAACGTGGCCTCGATCAGCTGCCGCAGCGCCGCCACCGGCTCTAATCCGGCCACATCCAGATCATCCTCGCGCGCGCGCAGCGTGGCATAGACCCCCTCCAGCACCGCCTGATAGAGCCCTTCCTTGTCCCCGAAGTAATAATAAATCATCCGCTTCGAGGTCGAGGTCTGGCGCGCGATCTCGTTGATATTGGCCCCCGACAGCCCATGCGCGGCAAACTCCTGCGTGGCAATGCTCAGGATATTCCGACGCACCGCCTCTGGGTCCTTTTTCCACGATGTCTTGCGCTTATGGCCTGCGTCGTCCTCGCTCGCGTCCATGCAACCGCCTCATTTCAAACCCTGATTCCCTAACGGATAGCATGAATTTAACCCAGAGGTCCATTTATCTTGACAAATTAACCCCAAGGTACATAAAGTGGGAGCAACTGGCGATGCGAGGAGCGAATCGTCAGCGATGAAATCCAGGGAGGACAGAGATGTCTCGTAAACTGATTGGCGCCTTCGTTGCGTTTGGCCTCAGTGCCACCGTTGCGACCGCACAAGACTACCCCGCCAAGGAAATTCAGGGCATCATCCAATGGGGGGCCGGTGGCTCGACCGATACGGTGATGCGCGCGGTCACACCGCATGCCGAAACCGTGCTGGGTGGCACCGTGGTCATGCAGAACATGACCGGCGCCGTCGGCGCGATCGCCCTCAACCATGTCGCCGGCGCCGCCGCCGATGGCTACACCCTGCTGATGGGCGCGGAAAACCCGCTGCTCTACAAGGTCATGGGCCTTGGCGACAAGGATTATTCGGAATTCACCCCGATCAACATCCTTGCGCGCGGCACGCCGATCCTCGTGGCCAACAAGGATGCGCCGTTTGACGATTACGCCGGGATGATGGCCCATATCGCCGCCAACCCCGGCGCATTGCGCATCGGCTCGACCGGACCGGGCGGCGTGCCCTCGGTTGTCACCGCCATGATGAACACGGTCGAGGGCAAACTCGACGTGATCGCAGTCCCCTATGATGGCGACGGCCCGGCGCTGACCGCCCTGCAAAGCGGCGCTATCGACGTGATGCCCGCCGTTCTCGGTGCCGCCATTGAATCGATCCGCGCAGGCGCGATGAAGCCGCTCGCGATCTTCGACACCGAAGCAAGCGCCAAACTGCCCGACGTGCCCACCGTCACCTCCTTCAATGACGGCTACGCCACCTATCTGCCCTGGGGCCCGTTCTTTGGCGTCTTCGCGCCCAAAGGCACCCCCGACGACGTGGTGGCCAAGCTGACCGAGGCCTATGCCACAGGGGCCGAGAATGCCGATTTCCTGGCGCTGATGGATGGGCGCGGCTTTACCATGATGTCGATCAGCGGCGACGCCGCCGCCGAGTTCCTGACCACATGGCAGCAAAATACCGCATGG
>JBLRXE010000322.1:0-3406 GCA_047920895.1 Roseovarius sp. | reverse complement strand
CCTTGGCGCTTGCGATCACCTCGCGTTCGTCGCGTATCAGCACGGCATCGGTATAGGTGCCGCCTGTGTCCACGCCCAACAACAACGCCATCTGCCTGCCCTCTTTGCCTGTCAGGTTAGGGGTGTAGCGGGTTTTGCCGTCTATGCCAGCCCGTTTGCGTCACGATCCAGTCGCAGCACGGCCCAGCGCGCCGCATCCGCTACCACCGCATCGGCATCCTCGCAATGCGCCTGCGCCACGCTACGCAGGGCCGCATCGCCGGAATTGCCAATCGCGTAGAGCACATTGCGTAGAAACCTGTCGCGCCCAATCCGCTTGATCGGACTGCCGGAAAACCGTTCGCGGAACGCCGCATCATCCAGCATCGCCAACTCCGCCAGCGGTGGTGCCACCAGATCGGCGCGCGCGTGATACTTGACCTCCCGCGCCGTCACCGCGAATTTGTTCCAGGGGCAGACCGCCAGACAATCGTCGCAGCCATAAATCCGATTGCCCAGTCCGGGGCGCAATTCCTCATCCACCGGCCCCTTATGCTCGATCGTCAGATAGGAAATGCAGCGCCGCGCATCGAGTTGATAAGGCGCGGGAAAGGCACCTGTCGGACAAATATCAAGACAGGCACGGCATGACCCACAATGGTCGATTTCCGCCGGATCAGTCTCTAATTCCAGCGTCGTGAACACCGACCCGAGGAAGAACCAGCTCCCCAACTCCCGGCTCACCAGATTGGTATGCTTGCCCTGCCATCCCAGCCCCGCCGCCTGACCCAGCGGCTTTTCGGGCACGGGGGCAGTATCCACAAACACCTTGACCTCTCCGCCGCCAGCGTCAATGAGCCAGCGCGCCAGCCGCTTCAATCGTTTCTTGACCGTGTCATGATAGTCTCTGTTGCGGGCATAAACCGAGATATTGCCGCAATCCCGCCGGCTGAGCCCCGCCAGCGGATCGCCTTCGGGTGTATAGCTTTCGCCCAGCATGATCACCGTGCGCGCCTCGGGCCAGAGAACTTGCGGTGCGCCGCGCCATTCGCTCCGCTCCGCTAACCACCCCATTTGCCCGTGATAGCCACGCTCCAGAAACGCCGCCAATCGCTCCGGCACATGCCCCACATCCCAAGGTCGGCAAAGCCGACAGGCGTCGAATCCTTCGGCGCGCGCCTGCATAATCAGTCTCTGTTTCAGCCCATCTTTCATCTTGCCAAGAAATACCCAGGGCGAATCGCCGTCTCCGGCGATGGGGGCAATGCCCCCAAACTAGAAATCCAGATCGGCATAATGCGCGGGCGGTGGAAATCCCGACACCTGATCCGCCAGAATCCCCCGGAACGCGGGGCGCGACTTGATCTTGGTATACCAGTCCCTGACCGCCTCGCTGCGGGTCCAATCCACGTCACTGATGTAATCCAGCGCGCTCAGATGCGCCGCAGCGGCAAAGTCCGCCAGGGTCATTACATCCCCCGCCAGCCAGCGCCGGTGATCCAGCAGCCACGCCATGTAATCCAGATGATACTTGATCGCCTTGGCGCCATCCTTGACATTGCGGCTGTCCGGGAACCCCAGCTTCATCACCTTCTTGTTCACCCGCTCATAGACCAGCTTGCTGGTCACTTCGCGGTGAAACTTGTCATCGAACCACCCCACCAGCCGCCGCACCTCATAGCGCGCGTCGGTGCTCTTGGGCATCAGCGACGGTTCGGGATACATTTCCTCGAGATATTCGCAGATCGCGGCGCTCTCCGACATGGTCTTGCCGTCGATCCGCAGCACCGGCACCTTGCCCGCCGGGTTGCGGCGCAGGAAATCGGGATCCTGCTCCCAATAGCGTTCTTCAACCAGCTCGCATTCGATGCGCTTTTCCGCCAGACTCAGCCGCACCTTGCGGCAAAACGGCGAGAGCGGGACGTGATAGAGCTTGGCCATGAAAAGGTATACCTCGGGCTTTGGAATAGTTCTTCAATGCCCCCTTTGGCCGTGGTTTTCAATCCTCGAAACAGGCCGCCCGCCCATCCCGGGCAATCGTCGCCGCCCCGTCCAGAATTCGGACAGCCCGGTTGCGCAACGCCTGCGATGGCTTTGACGCCGACCGCCCCTTGGGATCGGGCAGCACGGCAGCCAGCCGCGCCGCCTGAACGGCGTTCAGATCGGCGGCGCTCACGCCAAAATAATGCCGCGCCGCCGCCTCCACGCCAAACACGCCCTCGTCAAACTCGGCCACGTTGAGATAAACCTCGACGATCCGCCGCTTGGGCCAGAACGCCTCGACCACCGGCGTCAGGCTCGCCTCCAGCGCCTTGCGCGCCCAGTTGCGCCCATGCCAGAGATAGACATTCTTGACCACCTGCTGACTGAGGGTCGAGGCACCGCGCCCTGACCCTTCGGCGATGGCGGTGCGAATGGCGGCCATGTCAAAGCCCCAGTGCTGGCAGAAATTGGCATCCTCCGCCGCCACCAGTGACCGCGCCATGACTGGCGCAATCCGCGCCATGGGCACCCAGTCGTATGCGATCTGTCCCAGCCGCCGCTCTTCCTGTCCCATGTAATAGGTCTTGGGCGGCGCAACCGTGCGATGCACTGCGATCACGCCCAGCGCGATCAGCGCAGCCATAATCGCCCCCCGCACCAGCCATGCCGTCGGGGTCCATCGGGGTCTTGGCCGTGAGGGTGGAGATTTGCGCGCGCGTGCCATGGTCCAGCTATAGCGCCCTGCGCGCCCGCGCAAAACACCTTTGGCACGGGTCGTTTTCTTCTTGGCGAAAATACTCCGGGGGTCCGGGGGCAGCGCCCCCGGATCGTGTCTCTATTCCGCCGGAATCGCCTCGGGTGTTATGCCGAGCGGGTGACTGAGCCTGCCCAGCATCTCCTTGGGGCAAAGCTGGATGAAATGCGCCCGCTCCCGGTCCCAGTATTGCAGAATATCCTGCCCACGACGGCTTCCTGTCTCGGCGACATGCCGCTCGATCAGCCCTTTCAGGTCGGCTTCCCAATGCGGCTCTGTTACGGCGCAACTCACCAAGGTTTCGCCATTGACCAGCGTCGGTGCGCGGCCCTCAGGATCATAGAGATAGGCCATGCCGCCGGTCATGCCCGCGCCGAAATTGGCCCCTATATCCCCCAGAATCACCGCCACGCCGCCGGTCATGTATTCACACCCGTTGCTGCCGCAGCCCTCGATCACCACCTTGGCGCCAGAATTGCGCACGGCAAACCGCTCGCCCGCACGGCCTGCGGCAAAGAGATAGCCATCGGTTGCGCCATAGAGCACAGTGTTGCCGATGATCGTGTTCTCATGCGCGACCAGAGGGCTTGCCATCGGCGGGCGCACCACGATGGTCGCACCCGACAGACCCTTGCCGACATAGTCATTGGCATCGCCCGAGACCTCGATCTTGAGGCCAGGTGCGGCAAA
>JBLRXE010000321.1:0-3407 GCA_047920895.1 Roseovarius sp. | reverse complement strand
ATCGCGATTGCCTCGGGCGCGGACCCCGCCTCGGGCCTGACCACCGCCATTATCGCAGGTTTCCTGATTTCCGCACTGGGTGGCAGCCGGGTGCAGATCGGCGGCCCCACCGGCGCCTTTATCGTCGTGGTGTATGGCGTCATTGCCGAACATGGGCAGGATGGGCTGATCCTGGCCACGCTCATGGCCGGTGTGATCCTCGTAATCGCAGGCCGATTGCGCGCGGGCAGCCTTGTGCGCCATATCCCCGAGGCGGTGATCAACGGCTTTACCATCGGCATCGCCATCATCATCGCCACCAGTCAGATCAAGGATTTTCTGGGCCTCACGACCGAAAGCCTGCCAGCCGAGTTTCTCGAAAAGACTGAAACTCTCTGGCACGCGCGCGATACGTTCAACCCGCAGGCCCTCGTGATCGGTCTGGCAACCATGGCGCTGATCGTGGGGCTGCGCCGCGCCGCGCCCCGCTATCCGGGGCTGATCGTGGCGGTGGGGCTGACCTCTGCCGCCGTGGCGCTCTGGCATCTGCCGGTGGATACGCTTCTGTCGCGCTTTGGTCCCCTGCCCAATACGCCCAACCTACCCGTGCTGCCGGACATCAGCCTCACGCGGATGATCGACCTGCTTCCCTCCGCGCTCATAATTGCCTTTCTGGCGGGCGTGGAATCGCTCCTCTCCGCGGCCGTTGCCGACCGGATGATCGGTGACAAATCCCAACCCAATGCCGAGGTTGTGGCCAATGGCGTGGCCAATATCGGCTCGGCGCTCTTTGGCGGACTGCCTGCCACCGGCGCAATCGCCCGCACCGCCACCAATGTGCGCGCAGGCGGACGCACGCCCATGGCGGGCATTATCCACGCGCTCGTGATCCTGCTCGTGATGCTGCTGGCGGCGCCGCTTGCGGGATATTTCGCGATGCCGGCCCTTGCCGGCCTCTTGATGCTGATCGCGTGGAACATGTCCGAGCCGCACAAATGGCGCAGCTACTTGGCCGACCGCCCCTCGGACCGGATGCTTTTGCTGCTGACTTTGGTGCTGACGGTGCTGGCCGACCTGACGGTCGCCATCGGGGTCGGCGTGGCGCTTGGCCTTGCCCTGCGGCTGCGGCGACGCCATGTGCCGCCCGCCGACTGGCACCCGCCCGAACACTGAGAGTCACGAGACGCTGGAAATGCCGCGCATTTGGGCCTATCGCAGATCCATGCAACGCGTTTTCACCCGCATCCGGCTCAATTATGGCCAAAAGCTCTTTCTGGTCGCCACCCTGCCGCTGATCCTCACGGCACTGGCGATTTCAGTCGTGGTCACGCTGCAAGCGCGCCACATGGCGGAACGCGAGATCGAAACGCTCGAGGCCCAACTGATCGAGGCCAAGCGCGCGGAACTCAAGAATTACCTCTCCATCGCCCGCACCGCCTTTGTGAATATCTACGGGCGCGCCGCGCCCAATGACGAACGCGCCATGGAACAGGTCAGCCAGATCCTCGCGGGCATGCTCTATGGGCAGGATGGCTATTTCTTTGTTTTCGATTATGACGGCACCAACCTTGTCAGCCCAAGGCGCACCGAACTGATCGGACGTAACTGGACAGGGCTGGAGGATGACGGCGGCCAACCCATCACCGATGAATTGCTTCGGCTGGCGCGCACGGGCGGCGGTTATCACAGCTACGCCTGGCCCAAACCCTCGACCGGCGAGCGGGCGCAGATGGTCACCTATGTGATCGGGCTTCAGGACTGGCGCTGGGCGGTGGGCACTGGCGTTTTCATCGATGATGTGGTGGCCACCGTTACCGCCTCGCGCGAAAAGGTCGAGACGCGGGTGGAGCGCACCTTTCTCTATATCGGCACGGCGATGCTGGCGGCGCTCTTGCTGGTCTTCATCTCTGGCCTCTTCATCAATATCCGCGAACGCAGGCTTGCCGATGCCAAGCTCAAGAAACTGACCCAACGGGTGTTTGACGCACAAGAAGAGGAACGCCGCCGCGTCGCGCGCGAATTGCACGACGGCATCAGCCAGATCCTTGTCGGCGTGCGCTACGCGCTCGACACCGCCAAGCGCCGGCTGGCGACGGGCGACACCCGCGCCGCCGACACGCTGGAACGCGGCATCACCCACCTCTCGGGGGCCATTCAGGAGGTGCGCCGCATCAGCCGCGACCTGCGCCCCGGCGTGCTGGATGATCTGGGGCTTGGCCCCGCGCTCAAGACGCTGGCCGAAGGCTTTGGCAAGCGCACCGGCATCGTCACCAACTTCAGCACCGCGGTGTTTCGCAACCGGCTTGATGACGAGGCCAAGATTGCCCTCTACCGTGTGGCGCAAGAGGCCTTTACCAATATCGAGCGCCATTCCGGCGCCACCCGCGTCACAATAGATGTGCGCGGCCATGCCCGCGGTGCCACCCTGCGGATTGCCGACAATGGCTGCGGCCTCGACCACGCCAAACCCTCGGGCACACCCGGCGGCGGTCTGGGGCTGCGCAACATGCAGGAGCGGGTCGAACAACTGGACGGCACGCTCACGGTGCTCTCGGACAGGACCGGGACCACGATCGAGGCCACCGTGCCGCTCACCCATCTCTTGCCGCCGCAAGAGCGGCCCACCCCCAAGGAAAAGGCCCGCGCATGAGCCCCAGACCAATCCGGATCGTGATCGTGGACGACCACCCGATGGTCGCCGAAGGCATCCAGTCCATTCTAGAAAGCTATGACGATGTCGAAATCCTCGCCACTTTGGGCAATGGGCAGACCATCATCGACCGGGTCGAGGCGCTCGATCCCGATGTGATCCTGCTCGACCTCAACATGCCGGGACTGGGCGGGCTGACCACCGCCGAAATCATCCTCGAAAAGCGCCCCGACACCCGAATCCTGATCCTCAGCATGCATGACAGCCCCGAATATATCTCTTCCGCGCTCAGCCATGGGGCGGCGGGCTATGTACTCAAGGACGTGCCCACGGATGAGATCAAACGCGCCATCGACGCGGTGATGACCGGGCAACGCTATCTGTGCACCGGCGCCAAGGGCTCTCTGGCCCCGTATGAACAGCCCGACCGCGAACAACTGACCAACCGCGAACAGACGATCCTGCTGCAACTTGCGCAAGGCAGGTCCAACAAGGACGTGGCACAGGCGCTGGATATTTCGGTGCGCACAGTCGAGACGCATCGCAAGAACATCAAGCGCAAGCTCGGCATCGCCTCGACCGCAGGTCTCACCCGCTATGCGCTCGAACATGGCGTGTTGCAGGGCACGGGCGTGCGGCTCTGATCCGCGCGGGCGGATTGGGGGCCAGCCCCCAAACCCCCGAGGTATTTTCGGCCAGATGAAAGCCACGCGCGCAGCCCCGGCGTCACGGGGGCGATTCCCGCAAAAATGCAGCCCCCAGAGGCATGCAAAACGGG
>JBLRXE010000320.1:0-3415 GCA_047920895.1 Roseovarius sp. | reverse complement strand
CCGTGCCGATGCTTCTCTGGGCTCTGCTCGCCTCCGGCCAGATCACCATGCGCAAAGTCGACGGATGGCAAACCCTCGACAAACCGATCGAGCCCATGACCCTTGACCTCGCCGCTTGATCAAGCGCAAATCATACCGCTCGGAGGACGTCGCCGGAGAATTTCCACCACTTTCGAGACACAACCCGGCATACGCGCGCAAGGCGACTCATGGCAATGACAGCTCGCAAATAAATGACACCATCATCATTACCCTCCTCGAAGTCTTGCCGACACCTGAATGCTACCCTTCCGCTGCTGAGTGTCACTGAGATCTGACCCGACGGCAGCAACCTGCCGACGTCACTGAAAAGGGCCAAGTTTGCCGCGCCGTTCTGATGTTGTGAACTTTGGCTCGGCAAAGCGGTTGCAACCGCAATATAGGGACACCTCGGTCAATGACCGCTCAGGGCAGTCGGGCGCAAGGCGTGTTGCGTCCACAGACCATTAATCTGAGCTGCTGCCCAACGCGGATCATTGTGCAGCTCATCATCAAAGGCCAGCCGCTGCATGTAAAGACTCTGCACGATCTGGTCAGGTGCCAGCGGATAACGCGTCGGGCCGGGCGGCTGTGTGCGCCTTTCCCCTGCCTTCCGTTCTGCAAGGGCGATCTGGTGTTGAAGCTGCGTCACCGCGCCGGGCAGAAACTTGGGCGCTTGGCGGTAGTCACCACCCAAGGGGGTGCGCAGCTCGGTCTTGCCAATGATTCCGCGTAGGTCTTTCGGCACCACCAGCCGGGCATGATAGCGCCCGTTGCGGTTCACCAAATTTCGGATCCCGCCAGCCGTGACGATCACCCGTTGTAACCAAATTTGTAACGACAGAACGGGCAAACGACTATGCCTGCGAGGGCTTTGTTTGTTTTCAGCGGGCTAGGGGGAGTTAGGGTGAGAGGCTGGACAACGACCCAAGCGGGGCTCGTTACGGCTGCTTCCTTCCGGACCTGACCGGGTTGGCGAGGTGCCTGCCCGCGCCAACCTCTCAAAATTCCATATAGGCTGCCGTTTCGGGATGCGCAAGGGTGGGTTGCGCATCGGGCAGAGGCAGGACGAGGCGCAGGAAGCCTGTGTCGGTGAGGCCGAGGTCTGTGGCCCTCAATGCGGTGATATCGGCGGGATGGGCGCGCAGGCCGGGGCCTGTCTCGACCGTGATGGTCGTTGCGGGCAGGGGGGCAAAGCGCCATGTGGGGCGGGGTCCAGGTATGATCTGACCCAAGGCCGCAACATGATCGGCCAGGACATCGCGCACCGGGCGGGTGCCGGAATAGATCAATCCCCGTGCCGCAAGGGGCGCAAATGGCCCGCCGCCATGCGCGCGGTAGCTGTTGGTGGCGATAGTGAAACGGTCCACGTCCCGGACCGGGTGGCCGCCGTGGCGCAGGTCGTGGATGCGTTGCGCTTTGGGGTGGATCAGCGCGCCGGAGAGATCGTAGCGCGCGGGCTGACTGAGGTCGATGGCATAGCTCAGCCCGTCGATTACGTCGAAATCATGCCCCGGCACCGTTGGATCAAGAAGCGGCTGATCGGGTAGGCCGGGGGTGAGACGGTTGAAGCAGATGGCGGCGCGCTCCAGCCAGTCGCGCAGTTCTGCGCCCGTGACCAAGAGACCGCAGAGCGTGTTGGGAAAGCTGTAGAGATCGACGATATGGCGCAGCTTGAGGGGGCCTGCGGGAATATCGGTGAAATGCGCAGGGCCGCCGCGCCCGCCGGTCTTGAACGGGGCGGAGGCAGAGAGAAGAGGCAGGTCGGCATGGGGGCCATTGGCCAGTGCCCGGTTCAGCGCGCGGCGCTGCGCGTCATTGACGAGGTTGAGGATGGGATCGTCGCGCAACAGGCTGAGATAGCTGTGAAGCGGTGTCGTGGTCTGTCCGATTACGCCCGCGGTGAGTGTCAGCGTGTGGTGATGGGCGGCGTCGAGCATGGCGCAGAGCGCGGGGCAAGGCAGGGCGCTGGACGCGGGCAACAGGCAGGCCCGATGCCCGGTCACGCGCCACGCGGTGCCATCATGGGTCAGGGTCAGGTCAAGTTGGCCCAGATGATCGCCGCAAAACCCGGCCATAACGCAGGGGGTGCCGTGCAACGTGCCTGCGGCGGCATCCACCCCGGCGATGTCCTGGTGGCCGGTGCCGGGCAAGCTTTTGTGGCTGTGGCCGGCGAGCAGGGCGTCGATGTCGGGCAGACGGGCGAGCGCGCGGGCGGCATTCTCCATCATCGGGCGATCGGGACCACTGTCGATGCCACTATGGGCCAGCACGACCACGATATTGGCCCCGGCAGCGCGCAGGGCGGGCACCCAGGCGCGCGCGCTCTCGACCATGTCGCGCACTTCGATCTGGCCCGACAGCCGGGCATGATCCCATGTCAGGATTTGCGGCGGCACAAGGCCCAGGATGCCGATGCGCAAGCTGTGTGCCTGCCCGTTCGTGTCCTCTGGCTGCCGGTCGAGCAGGAGGTAGGGCGGCAAGAGGGTGGTATCGTCGGTTGGGGTCTCGCCGCGCCGGGTCAGGACATTGCAGCAGGTCAATGGGAAGCGCGCCTGCGCCAAGGTCTCCGTCAGCCAATCGAGGCCGAAGTTGAACTCGTGGTTGCCAAGTGTGCCTGCATCATAGCCGATATCGTTCATCGCGGCGATGACAGGGTGTAATCCGGTCCAGCCCTGATCGGGCTGTGCGGTCAGATCGGTGAGCGGCGTGCCTTGCAGGAAATCGCCATTGTCAAACAGCAAGCAGCTTGCCGCTCCGGCTTCGGAACGGGCGTGTCGGATCAGCGTCGCCACCCGCGCCAGACCCCAGGGGCGGTCGGGTTGATTGCTGTAGTAGTCGAAGGGCAGGATGTGCCCGTGGACATCGGTGGTCTGCAAGAGTCTCAGGCGCAGGGTGGCGCCGCAGACAGGCAAAGGGAATTCTTCAGGAACGGGTTTGGTCAAATCGTCAACGCTCTGAGGTCGGGCGTGGCCCGACGATACTGTGGAGTTCAAACCGCTTGCACTGGGACAATCACAATGTTTGCCAGAGGCTTGAGGAAGGTGGCACGTCGGCGCACCGCGATCAATACACTATAAGTTGCAGAATGTGACTTGCCCGTGCTTTGTGCGCCTTGGGGCTTGTTTTACGGGAATGGGTATTGTGTAGAGGGACAGACAGGGGAGGCGGGCGATGCGGACGGCGGAACAGGTGACATTCGGCGGATCGGGGCTGGATCGGGCGGATGAGTTGCGTGGGGATGAGGCCGCAATTCTGGCGGCGGTGGCCGAGGGCCGCGCGCGGGCAGTCGTGCTCTGGCGGGGCAAGCCGCTCTTGCGCGCGGAGACGCTGGATGGGTTGGTCGTGGTGGCGCCGGATCATCCGGTTCTGGCACGCTACAAGGTGCCGCCGATCC
>JBLRXE010000319.1:0-3418 GCA_047920895.1 Roseovarius sp. | reverse complement strand
GGCTTGTGACCGATATCACTGGCCCCTCGGTTGGGGCGCTGATTTCCAACGTCGAGATGGCACAGGCGCTGGCACAGACCACGACGCAAGTTGCCGAAACCTCGCATTGAACCGGAGGCCCTGAGACATGCAGGCTGATCTATCCATAATCCTGCCCGAGATTGTTCTCTCGGTCTACGCATTGCTGGCGCTTCTGGGCGTGGCCTATACGGGTCAGGACCGCATGGCGGGCATGCTGGTCTGGCTGACGGCGGGGCTGTTCGCGCTGTTGGCTGTGTGGATCGGCGCGTCTGGCACGGGCACCCGCACCGCCTTTGGCGGTATGTTCAATGACGATGGCTTCGCGCGGTTCGCCAAGGTCACGATCCTGTTGTCGGCGGCGGCGGTGCTGGTGCTGGGACAGGATTATATGTCGCGGCGTGGCATCCTGCGCTTTGAATATCCGCTTCTGGTGGCCTTGGCCGTCGTGGGTATGATGGTGATGGTCAGCGCGGGCGACCTGATGGCGCTCTACATGGGTCTCGAATTGCAGTCGCTGGCACTTTATGTCGTGGCCTCCTTGCGCCGGGACAGTGCCAAATCGACCGAGGCAGGACTGAAGTATTTCGTGCTGGGGGCGCTGTCGTCGGGTCTCTTGCTCTATGGCGCATCACTGATCTATGGCTATGCGGGCACCACGCTGTTTTCCGGGATCATCGCAGCGGCAGACGGACAGGCGCCGGTGGGCCTTTTGATTGGCCTCGTCTTCGTTATTTCGGGCCTTGCGTTCAAGATTTCGGCGGTGCCATTCCACATGTGGACGCCAGACGTCTATGAAGGCGCCCCCACGCCGATCACCGCATTTTTCGCCACCGCCCCCAAGATGGCGGCGATGGGCCTCTTTGCCCGCGTGGTGCATGACGCCTTTGGCGGGGTGGTCGCAGATTGGCAGCAGGTGCTGGCGCTCTTGGCGCTGCTATCGATGTTCCTTGGGGCCTTTGCCGCGATTGGCCAAACCGATATCAAGCGTCTGATGGCCTATTCCTCGATTGCCCATATGGGCTATGCGCTGATGGGTCTGGCGGCAGGAACGGTCTTTGGCGTGCAGGCGATGCTGATCTATATGGCGATTTATGTGACGATGAACGTCGGCACTTTTGCCTTTATCCTGTCGATGGAACGGGACGGGCAACCGGTGACGGATATTCGCAGCCTCGCCATGTATTCCCGCGCGGAACCGGGCCGGGCGCTGGCCATGCTGATCCTCTTGTTCAGCCTTGCCGGCGTGCCGCCGCTCTTGGGCTTTTTCGGCAAGCTTTATGTGCTGCGTGCGGCCTATGAGGGCGGGCTGGCATGGCTGGCGATTGCCGGCGTTGTCGCCTCGGTGATCGGCGCGTTCTACTATCTGCGGATCGTGTTCTACATGTATTTCGGAGAAGAGGGCGCAGGCCTGCAAACCGGGCGTTCGCCGGTTCAGTGGCTGTTCCTGATGGGGTCGGCGGCGGTGATGCTGCTTGGTATCGTCAACATGTTCGGGGTCGAGGCCATTGCTCAGGCAGCAGCGGCGACGCTGGTCAACTGAGGCGCATTCTGGTTTTATGCCGACAAGGCGCGCCTGGTGGGCGCGCATTTTCCCGTCAGGGTCACGATTTTTCTCGAGTATGATTGCTTGTATGGTGCCACGCTTCGTTAGCCTCTGATCGGGGCGTGGTTCCCCTCTTCTTTTTTGGGGGGCAATTCTATGGCATGTGTTTGGCGCAGCGATTGTTCGCGGGATCGGGTAGGTGCCGACGATCCAAGTGCGTCACTCTTGGGTAATGAACGGGTCGTCGTCATAGCCAACGCCTGCCAGATACAGGCCATGCGGTGGGCAAACCGGGCCGCAGGCGGCGCGGTCGCGGGCGTCGAGGGCGGCGTGCACCTGATCGGGATGCCAAGAACCCGCGCCCACGCGCTCCAGCGTGCCCACGATGCTGCGCACCTGGTTGTGCAGAAAGGACCGGGCGCGAAGGCGGAAATGGATCTCTGTTCCGGCAGGTCCGGGTTGCTCTGAAATCTCTATCGAATCCAATGTCTTGACCGGGCTGGCCGCCTGACAAATGGTCGAGCGGAAGGTGGTGAAATCATGCAGCCCGATCAGGTGCTGCGCGCCCGCACGCATCGCGTCGATATCGAGTTTCGGGCGCACATGCCAGACGCGGCCCCTGTCCAGCGTGGCAGGTGCGCGCCTCGCCAGGATGCGAAAGAGATAGCGCCGTTCGGTGGCCGAGAATCTGGCGTGCCAATCGTCGGACGCGCGCTCGCAGGCAGTGATCGCCACGGGCAGGGGCTTTAGATGGTAGTTGAGCGCCTCCGACAGGCGAAACGTGCCCCAATCCCGCGCCAGGTCACAATGCGCGACCTGCGCCAGCGCATGCACACCGGCATCAGTGCGCCCGGCGGCGGCGATGGTGTGGGGCCCCGGCTCGATCCGCGCCAGTGCTGCCTCGATCGCGCCCTGCACCGACGGGTGATCGAGCTGTCGCTGCCAGCCGACAAAGGGCGCGCCGTCATATTCGATCCGAAAGGCATAGCGGGGCATGGGCGACGTGTCTTGTTTCTGCAACAGGGTTTATCTGACCCGAAATACCTCGGGGGTCCGGGGGCGGCGCCCCCGTCCGGCGCTTGTCTCAATAATCGGCGTTTCCGTCTTGTTGCCAAGCCTTTACCAGATTGCCAAAGCGCGTGAACTGCGCCTCAAAGCTCAACTCGACCGTGCCGATGGGGCCGTGGCGCTGTTTGCCGATGATGACCTCGGCCTTGCCATGCAGGCGTGACATCGCCTCTTGCCATTCGGCTATCTTGTCCATTTCATGATCGCCCGGTTTCTCGCGTTCCTTGTAATATTCCTCGCGGAACACGAACATGACGACGTCGGCGTCCTGCTCGATCGAGCCGGATTCGCGCAGGTCCGACAGTTGCGGCCGCTTGTCTTCGCGGTTCTCTACCTGACGTGAGAGCTGCGACAGGGCGATCACGGGGATATTAAGCTCCTTGGCTATCGCCTTGAGTCCCATGGAAATTTCGCCGATCTCCTGCACCCGGTTGTCGGAGGAGCCGCGCACCAGTTGCAGGTAGTCGACGATCAGGACGTCAAGACCATGGGTCCGCTTGAGGCGGCGCGCGCGGGCGGCCAATTGCGAGATCGGGATGGCGGCGGTGTCGTCGATATAGAGCGGGCAGGATTCCAGCGTCTTGGCGGCATCGACAAAGCGGCGGAACTCACTTTCGTCCATGTCGCCCTGACGGATCTTGTGTGACGAGATTTCCGAGGCTTCGGCCAGCACTCGACCTGCCAATTGTTCGGCGCTCATCTCGAGCGAGAAGAAGCCCACGACGCCACCATCCACAGCCCCCTCAGAGCCATCTGGCAGGGTGCCACGGCGATAGGCCTTGGCCA
>JBLRXE010000318.1:0-3420 GCA_047920895.1 Roseovarius sp. | reverse complement strand
CGATCAGAACCTTGAGGCCACCTTTGCCCGGATGCGCGCCGAGCGCGAGCGCGAAGCCGCCGACGAGATCGCCCGTGGTAACGAGGCCGCGCAGCGGGTGCGCGCGCTTGCCGACCGGACCGTGACCGAGACGCTCTCGGATGCCGAGCGCGAAGCGCAGGTGATCCGCGGTGAGGCCGATGCAGAGCGCAACGCGGTGTTTGCCGAGGCCTTTGGCGCGGACCCCGAGTTCTTTGCTTTCTACCGATCGCTTGAAGCCTATGAAAATTCGCTCAAGGGTAACAATTCGATGCTGGTGATGACCCCGGACGGCGAGTTCTTCGATTACTTCCGCTCGGGCACCGGGTTGCAATGATCGAAACAGCCCTGCTTGCGCTGGGACTGGTGCTGATTGTGGAGGGGCTGGTCTATGCGCTGGCCCCTTCGCTTATTGAGCAAATGCTGGTGGCCCTGTCGGCGCTGCCCACCGAGGCGCGGCGCCTGATGGGGGCGATCGCGCTGGTGCTGGGGTTGATCCTCGTCTGGGCGGCCAAGACGCTTGGCGCTTGATCTTGGGCCGCCAAAGCGGTCACATGGGTGTGAATTGACATTGCATCCTTTGAGATCCCGCAAAGGATACCTACATTGCGGTGCAAGAGTGGCGCGCGCGTGCCACCCGGTGCACGAACCAAAGGAGACATCGGCGTGAAGACCCAAACGATTTCCCGGACACGATCCCTACCGCATGGCCTGCGGGCGCTCTGGGTCATGGCCCTGATGGTGGGGCTGTTGCTCGCGCAGGCGATGGTCGCCGCGGCACGGCCCGACAGCTTTGCCGATCTGGCCGACAAGATCAGCCCGGCCGTGGTCAACATCACCACCTCGACCGTGGTCGAACGCGGCACCGGCCCCGGTCCGATCGTGCCCGAAGGCTCGCCTTTCGAGGATTTCTTCGAGCAGTTCCGCAACCGTCTGGGTGAGGGCGACCGCCCCCGCCGGTCATCGGCTCTGGGGTCGGGTTTTGTGATTTCCGAGGATGGTTTCGTGGTGACGAATAACCACGTCATCGAGGGCGCGGACGAGATCAACATCGAGTTTTTCACCGGCAAGACCCTGCCCGCCGAGGTGATCGGCACCGATCCCAAGACCGACATCGCCCTGCTCAAGGTCAAGGCGGACAAGCCGCTGCCCTTCGTCAGCTTTGGCGACAGCGACACCGCGCGCGTCGGCGATTGGGTGCTGGCCATGGGCAACCCGCTGGGTCAGGGGTTCTCGCTCTCTGCCGGGATCGTCTCTGCGCGCAACCGCGCACTCAGCGGCACCTATGACGACTATATCCAGACCGACGCGGCGATCAACCGCGGCAACTCGGGCGGTCCGCTCTTCAACCTCAATGGTCAGGTCGTGGGCGTCAATACCGCCATCCTCAGCCCGACTGGCGGCTCGATCGGCATCGGCTTTTCCATGGCCTCGAACGTGGTCAAGCGGGTGGTCGATCAGTTGCAGCAATTCGGCGAAACACGGCGCGGCTGGCTGGGCGTGCGGATTCAGGACGTAACCCCGGATGTGGCCGAGGCGATGGGGCTGGAGAAAGCCGCGGGGGCGCTTGTGACGGATGTGCCAGAGGGGCCGGCAGCCGATGCCGGGATGTTGGCCGGCGACGTGATCCTGTCGTTCGACGGTCAGGACGTAGCTGACACGCGCGGCCTCGTGCGCACCGTCGGCAATACCGAAGTGGGCAAGACCGTCCGCGTGGTCGTGTTCCGCGAGGGCAAGACCACCACGCTCAAGATCACACTGGGCCGCCGCGAAGAGGCCGAGGGCGCCATTCCCGTGGCACAGCCCGGCCCGGATACTGCTGAACCGCCGGTTGAAAAAATCGTGCTGGGCCTCACCCTGACCCCGCTCAGCGACGAGCTGCGCGCGCAACTGGAGCTGGACGCCACGGCAACCGGCCTTGTCGTGGTCGATATAGACGAAGTGTCGGAGGCCTATGGAAAGGGCCTGCGCGCAGGCGATGTGATCACCGAGGCCGGACAGCAGAAGGTGGCCACGATCGCCGACCTCGACGACCGCATCGCCGAGGCCCGGGAGGCAGGGCGCAAATCCCTGCTGATGCTGGTGCGCAGTGGCGGCGATCCCCGCTTTGTGGCGCTCTCCATCGAAACCGACAAGTAAACAAGGTCATGCCGGTGCCCAGCGTGCTGGACCGGCATGACCTGCACAACGTGCCGCCGCTGTAGCACCGGCGGGAACAGGAGCCTTTCGTGCAGCGCGCGCGGTCGCTGGCCTGATCAACACGGGAGATCAACACGGGACACGCGCGGGACATCAACGGGCCGCAGGCGGCGCTGCGCGACCGCCCAACAGTTGCCACGCCTACTCGGCCCGGTCCAACGCCTGAAACACCATCTCGCGTCCCGCGACATTGGACAAGATCAGGGTATCGCCGACAACCTCGACCAGAGTCATCTCGCCCAGCGCCGCCAGATAAAGCATCTCCGCTGCCAACTCCGGGCAGGCGCGCTTGGTCGCGACCACGGCCTCGGCGGCAAACCACGGATAGGGCTGGGTTTGGCGGCCTGAGTAGTGGTTGCAGGGCGCCGCGCCCACCAACTCCCCCTCTGCCGGGAATTCCAACGTCGCGCGCGCGGCAAAACCCTCGCCGTCGATGCTCTGGAGATGCCAGACCGCATCGGCACCGCCATGACCCGTCACCGTCTCATCCTTGCAATAGCCCAAAAGCGACAACGCCATGATCGCCAGAACCAGCCGCATCGGCGCTACCTCAACGCCAGAATGAGATCGACCAGCGATCCGATGGCCGGTGCCGCCTGATCCTGCGCGGGATCGCGCATCGCCTGCATGCCAATCGCAGACGCATAGACGATCCGCGCCATTTCCAGATTCCCGATATCACAGGCGGACAATAGCCGATGCAACCGCGCCAGCCGTGCCGCATCCACCCGCGCCACCGCCTCTGCGGCGACAGGATCGGTCCCGGCCCAGGCCCGGATCGCTGATTCGGCGCGCTGCACCAGGCTCTCGGCCTGTGCGGTGGCGGCCATCGCCTGCGCCGTGTCCCGCAACCGCGCCGCCGCTGTTGCCGCCTCTGACGCCGCCTCCAGAACCCGCGTGGCCTCGTCCTGCCACAATGTCAAAAGCGCGCGGGAATAGGCCGGAACATCCGTGAAATGCCAGTAAAACGAGCCTTTCGTCGCCCCCAACCGCCGCGCCAGCGGTTCAGCGCCCAGCGCCGCCGGACCCTGCACACACAGGGCCTCGAACCCGGCCAAAAGCCAGTCATCACGGGTCAATCGGGGGCGGCGCAACGCGGTCATGGCCCAGCCATACGCAGCCCGCCCGCCCCCCGCAAGGGGCGGCGCTGTCGCGGGGCGCATACCGGTTCGCCCGTCGCAAAAGTTTTACGCGCCTGTCGCA
>JBLRXE010000317.1:0-3422 GCA_047920895.1 Roseovarius sp. | reverse complement strand
GGTTTCGCTTGGCGCGATCGCGACGTGATGACCCCTCTGCCGGTCAGGTTTAATCTGAAGTTAACCCAGCCAATCAGCAGGCTCTTGATGCCAAACCCCCTGTAATCATTGGGGGAATGGACGATTCCAGCGCCTTTGCGCAGTGTCGCGTACTGGGGACACTACAGTTTTACCCCGAGCAGATCGAGCGCTTTCTTCTGTGTTTGCGTGGGCAGCGTGATCTTAACGAAAGTCGGGGCGTCGGGGAGGTGCGGTTGGATCTGATTCTTTGTGATGGTGGCCAGATCCGAGAGCAGGGTACGGAAGCTGTGGACCGGCACGCCGTCGGCGGTATGTTTGGAAGCCGCTTTCTTCTTGGCGGTTTCGGAGCGGGCTGCCTGAGCGACGACCGATAAGCGTTCTTTTTCGGCCAGCGCATGGTCCTCGTCGTCAAAAAGTACAGGGGCGAGAAGGCGGCGCATCTCCCATTCGACGTAGTAGGCCAATGTGCATAGAAGGATGTGGGCTCGGACGCGTTTCTCCAAACGATGGAAAATGGGCCGCACTTTCAGGTCGACGGTCTTCATGCAGCGAAAAGCGCGTTCGACAACAGAGAGTTTCTTGTAGGTGGAGACGGTGTCTTGTGCCGTAAGGTCTCGGGCGCGCACGCTGGTGCGCACGACGTAAAAACCGTCAAGAGCAGCCTCGGCCTCAATCAGAGCTGCTTTGCGTTCATACTTGAAATTTGCAGAGGTGATTGTCAGCTTGAAGTGCTTGCCCACTTTGTACTTGTTGATGGTTTTCCCCACGCGAAGGGCGATGTCCTTCTTGCCGCGCAACGGATATTTGTTTCGCCGCGTGGCTTTGGCTATGGGTGCGAGAACCTTCTCTGTGGCTTTGAGCAGTTCTTCCCGTGTACGGCGCCGGTCTTCGGCCAGCAGAGGGTTGCGACAGACCATCAGCCGTTCTCCCGGAAAATCGGGGGAGGTGATCTCTGCCATATCCCGATCGTCAAAGAGCGACATGGTGAAATCCTTGTTTTCCACGAGTTTCCTGATAGCCGGCCCGCGTAGCGCGCTGATCCAGTCCAGGCCTTCAACGCCCCTGAATTCGTCTCTGATGCGTGCCTCGGTCAACATGCCCCGATCTCCGACAACGACCACGCGCTTCAACCTGAATCGTTCGCGCATTTTCCGGATCTGACTGGCGACGGTGGCCGGATCCCCGGTGTTGCCCTCGAAGACCTCCACGGCCACGGGCCGACCCTTGATATCGCACAACAGGCCGAATTCGATCTGAAGTTTTCCTGTTTTCTTGTCCCTCGAATGGCCTCGCTTGGCCAGGGGACATGTGCGCCCCTCGTACCATGTCGAGGTCAGATCGTAGAGGACGAAGGTGCCCTCCTCCAAATGGCGCGACGCGAGCTTTTCCTCGATCTTTCCCTGTCGCTCCACAAGCCAGTCCATGGCCTCGTAGATGTCGGACTCGTCAACGGCCCCGAGACGGCATTCCTCTGCCAAGGCGCTGAAGCCGGTTTTTTTGTGAAAGCCTCTTGCTGTGGCCAGTTTGGACTGCGGATCAATGATGCGCGCGGCGATCATCGCCACGACCAGATCCAGTTTGCGGCTGCCTCGCGAGGCAATCAACCGAGGCAGGCCAAGACGCTTGATCACGCTCAGCACGGCGACGACCTGCCCATAGGGCAGGCTGCGGGTGATTGAGAAGCCGCCGGCCGGCTCGCAGACGGCTCCGCCTTTGATCAGGACGCGCAAACCCTCGACAACGTGCGAGGGCCACTTGGTCAGGTTGGCCAGCGTTTTCTTGACCACTTTCCTGCCTTCACGGTGGTCTTCGCGCAGAAGAACACAGGGCGGCGACTTTCTGTTGGGAACCTTTTCGATGTACATGGGGACTATAGTTGCACATCATTCATTTATATGCAAGAACTATTTTCATTTATTTTTCATTTACATGGGGACATATTTCGGCGCAACATGGCGTGTAATATGTTTGATGTTAAATGTTTACAGAGAATCAATGCGGAAAATGAGGTGGAACTTCAGTTTAGTTCCCTTTTTGCACTGGCAGGCGCGGCGCCGGGAGCGGCGCGTCCAGCGGGCGGCCGGAGCGCATGATGTCCGGTTTGCCAGGTCGGATGGGCTCGGCACAGGCGAAACGGGGCTGACAGATATGGGGTGCCGCCTGTCAGGGTGGGCTCTTGTTGAGTAGCGAGCCGGTCGTGTGGGCAGGGTCGAAGATAATGGAGAGGGTTTGGGGATCGGTACGTGTGAATAAGGCGGCGGTGACTTCGAGGGGATGCGATCCGTGGCGTCTGCCGGTAACGATGAGGGACGCCAGAACTGAGAGCGAGCGCGAACCGGCCGCAGTCCGCGTGCCGAAGCAAAGCTTCCTGAAGATGACCAGCCAGCGCAGGGATTGCTCGGAATGATTGTTGGTCGGGTGAACGCCGTCCTGCTGCAGGAAGGTGAAAAGCCTGTTGTATTCGCGCTTGGGGTCGAGGAGTCTGGCCCGCAGGTTTTCGGCGCCTTCGAAACCGCAGGGCGAGGCGCAGAGGGTCTTCAGCGTGGAGTCGAGGCGAGATCTGAAGATGGGGGCCTTGCAACGGGCGATGCGGCCGGTCCGGAATCGATTGGCAATGGAACAGGCGAGCTTGAGGAAAGCCTTGATTGTTTGGCAGAAGTGCACGGATCGCGAATCGCGCAGGTCTGGAGACATCAGGTCGAGTTGTCCGGCGATATCTTTGGCTTTGGTGATCAGATGGCCGAGACAGGTCTGACGGTGTTTGGCGTGGGTGGCATTGTACCCGGCATAGGCGTCGGTATGGAGCACACCGGGAAAGTGGTCACCGAACAAGTGGGCGGCCACATCGCCGCTGCGTGAGGGA
Organism: Roseovarius sp.; assembly: GCA_047920895.1. Taxonomy (GTDB): domain Bacteria; phylum Pseudomonadota; class Alphaproteobacteria; order Rhodobacterales; family Rhodobacteraceae; genus Roseovarius. Next base: position 538 of record JBLRXE010000317.1, on the reverse strand, counting down.
ACGATATGATAGACGGCGACGTCTTCGTTACCGCCGTACCAGACGTAGGCGGGCACCCCGTTTTCACGCCAGAATGTTTCATCGCCGAACGCCACCGCGGCGGACCGGAGCTTTTCCAGGAGCACATCGTAAATCGGCTCGGCAGCCTGTGTGGCCTTGCGGTCGAAGGCCATGGCGGAAGCGGGAACGAAACGCATGCCGAAAAGAACCTGCATGATGTCCTTAACCTTGCGGTAGGACATTCCGGTGCCGTTGCGCAGAAAAACACAAGCGGCCTTGGTCAGCGGGCCGATCGGGCAGTTCAACAGTTCGCCCGGGGCGGCCTGGACGACAGTGTGCCCGCAATCGCCGCACACGGCCTGTGCGTGGTTGAAACGGGTGACGACGGTGCGGGGTTGCAGGACGATGTCTTCCTGCAAGTGCTCGGCCACTTCATCGACAGGAGTGAGGTGCTCGCCGCCGCAATCCGGACAGACGGAGGGGGCCGGCACCTCGACGGTCTTGTCGACAGGGTCCGGCTTCCGTCGGGACCAGCCCG
>JBLRXE010000316.1:0-3440 GCA_047920895.1 Roseovarius sp. | reverse complement strand
CCTCGATCTCACCTTCGTGCCGCTGATCGAGGCGCTCTTACCCGATTTGCCGCCGGACCTGCGCTTTGTGGTCCTGACCGACCGCGCGCATATGCCCGACTGCGCCTTTGACGCGCTCTGCTACGAGGATTTGCTGGCCGCAGAGACGCCCGGCTTTGACTGGCCCACCTTCCCCGAGGAGACCGCCGCCGGTCTCTGCTACACCTCCGGCACCACCGGCAACCCCAAGGGCGCGCTCTATTCGCACCGCTCCACGCTCTTGCATGCGCTGCAAGTGCCGCTCTGCCAGACCTCCAGCTTTCGCGCGGGGGCGCGCGTGCTGCCCGTGGTGCCGCTCTTTCACGTCAACGCCTGGGGTCTGCCCTATGTGGCTCCGCTCACCGGAATGACGCTGGTGATGCCGGGGCCAAATCTCGACGGGGCCAGCCTCTTTCGTCTGATGGAGGCCGAGGGCGTCTATTCCGCCTGGGGGGTGCCCACGGTCTGGGCGGGGCTGCTGGCGGAAATCAAGGCACAGGGGCGCATCCCCACAGGCTTTGCCGATCTGGTGGTCGGCGGCTCTGCCATGCCGCGCGTGATGATCGAAGCCTATGAGACGCGCAGCGTCGTGGTCTCGCAGGCCTGGGGTATGACCGAAACCAGCCCCATCGGGGCTTACGGCGTGCTACCCCCCGCGCTGCAAGCGGCACCGCTGGCCGAACGCATCGCCGCCAAATGTTGCGCCGGGCGCCGCCTCTTTGGGGTGGAATACAAGATCGTGGATGACGCGGGCCAACGCCTGCCGCATGACGGGCAGGCGGCGGGCGAGCTATTCATTCGCGGCAACACTGTCATCAGCGGCTATTATGAGAACCCCAAGGCTACGCGCGACGCGATGGATGCAGAGGGCTGGTTCGGCACCGGCGATGTCGCCTCGGTCGGTCCTGAGGGGCGGCTCACCATCCGCGACCGCTCCAAGGATCTGGTGAAATCGGGAGGCGAGTGGATCAGCTCGATTGATCTGGAAAACGCCGCCCTTTCGCATCCCGGTATTGCCGCCTGCGCCGTGATCGGCGTGCCGCATCCGAAATGGGACGAACGCCCCGTCTTGGTGGCGGTGGCCGCCGGGGCGGACCGCCCCACACTGTCAGAGGTCTGCACCCATATGGAACCCCATTTCGCCAAATGGCAATTGCCCGACGATCTGCTCTGGGTCGAGGCGCTGCCGCTCACCGCCACCGGCAAGGTCTCGAAGCTCAAGCTGCGCGAGCAGTTCGTGGAGTATATCCACCCCGACCTGCGCGGGAACGGCGCATGAGCGCGCTCGATACAGATGCCGTCGCGGCATGGCTTGCCGCGCATCTGCCGGGCTTTGCGGGGCCGCTCACGGCGCAGAAGTTCAGCGGCGGGCAATCCAACCCCACCTACCGCCTGATGACCCCCACGCGCAATTTCGTCCTGCGCCGCAAACCGCCCGGCGTGCTCTTGAAATCCGCCCATGCGGTCGAGCGGGAATTCCGCGTGCAGCGCGCTCTGCACGGCACATCCGTTCCCGTCGCCCGGATGCACCTGCTGTGCGAGGACGCGCATGTCATCGGCACGCCATTCTACATCATGGACGAGGTCAAGGGCCGCAGCTTTGACGCCCCCGCGATGCCCGGCCTCTCTGCGCCCGAACGCCACGCCATCATAGACGAGATGAACCGCGTTCTGGCCGCCATCCATGACGTTGACCTCGTGGCCACGGGCCTCACCGATTACGGCCCCTCCGGCAATTACTACCGCCGTCAGGTGGACCGCTGGTGCGCGCAATACACCGCCACCGCCACCGAGGACCTGCCCGACATGACCGCCCTCATGGCATGGCTCGAAGCGCATATCCCCGACGATGACGGCCAACGCACGCTGGTGCATGGCGACTACCGGCTCGACAATCTGCTCTTTGCGCCTGAGGGCACCGCCTGCGTTGCTGTGCTGGATTGGGAGCTGTCCACGCTCGGCCACCCCTACGCCGACCTTGCCGCCGTGATCATGCAGTGGTCGATGCCCGCCACCGCAGAGGGGCGCGGCCTTGCGGGTGTGGACCGCGCAGCACTTGGCCTCTGGTCAGATGCGGAGTTCATCGCCCGCTATTGCGAACGGCGCGGGATTGCGCCGATCGAGGGGTTCCATTTCTACCTCGCCTTCAGCTATTTCCGCATGGCGGCCATCCTGCAAGGCGTCAAGAAACGCGCGCTGGATGGCAATGCCTCTGACCCGGCCCGCGGCCTGCGTCTTGGGGATTATGTGCCCGAGTTCGCCCGCGCGGGCCTATGCGCGACCAAGGACAGGATATGACCCAAGACCTCGACCCAAACCTGCTCGAACCGCCCTCGGCGCTGCAAACCCATCTTGGCTATCGCCTGATCGCATGGTCCAAGGACTTTGCCCGGCTGGAATTGCCGCTGGAACCGTTCCTGATGAACCGTCAGGGCCTGCCGCATGGCGGCATCCACGCCACCATGCTCGATACCGCCATGGGCTTTGCCGGCTGCTATACCGGCGACCCCGCGCGGCAGCAGATGGCGCTCACCCTGTCGCTGACGGTCAATTATCTGGGGCAAACCAGCGGCGCCCGGCTGATCGCCGAGGCACGGCGCACCGGCGGCGGCAAATCCACCTATTTTGCCGAAGGCACGGTGAGGGACGACAACGGCGCGCTCATCGCCACGGGCACCGGCGTATTTCGTCTGCGGCGGGATCAAGCATCATAACCTTTGATTATGAATATGGTTAGCAAATCCAATTATTAATTATTGAAAGCATCTGTTAAACCGTTCGAGGACAACGCGCGTGGCCTCTGGAATCGGTCGCATCCTCAGCGGCGCATCCAGACGACCCACCAATGACAACGCACCAGGTAGGAGACGAATATGGACGGCAACAACATTGGCAAATGCCCGGTCATGCATGGCAGTGTGACAGAAACAGGCACCAGCGTCGTGGATTGGTGGCCCAAATCCCTCAATCTCGACATCCTGCATCAGCACGACCAGAAAACCAATCCGCTCGGCGCAGACTTCAACTATGCCGAAGAGGTCAAGACCCTCGACTTCGAGGCCGTCAAGGCCGACGTCAAGGCGCTGATGACCGACAGTCAGGACTGGTGGCCCGCCGATTGGGGCCATTACGGCGGTTTGATGATCCGTCTCGCATGGCACTCGGCTGGCTCTTACCGTCTGGCAGACGGGCGTGGCGGCGGCGGTCATGGCAACATCCGCTTTGCGCCCCTGAACAGCTGGCCGGACAACGGCAATCTCGACAAGGCGCGCCGCTTGCTCTGGCCGGTCAAGAAGAAATACGGCAACAAGCTGAGCTGGGCCGACCTGATCCTGCTCGCGGGCAACATGGCCTATGAATCCATGGGCCTCAAAACCTTTGGCTTCTCGTTCGGGCGCGAAGACATCTGGCACCCCGAGAAA
>JBLRXE010000315.1:0-3443 GCA_047920895.1 Roseovarius sp. | reverse complement strand
CCCGACACGCCCGCCCTGCCGCTGCATCTTGTGGCCGAAGAGGCGCTTGAGGGCTGGTTGGCCGGGCAGGCGCCCGAGGTCGCCACATGGGTGCACGCGATGGGCTTTGCTGGCGCGCTTGGTCGCACGTTGATCGTGCCCGATGCGACGGGTGGGATTGCCATGGGTTTGGGCGGTTACGGATCGGCGGCGTCGCGCGCGCGGGGGCGGTTTCATCTGGCGGGTATCGCCGCTGCGCTGCCTGCGGGCACCTACCGCGTCGAGGGTCTGCCCGAAGATCAGGCCGAAACTGAGGCGTTGGGCTGGCTCTTGTCGCAGTACGCCTATGAGCGCTACCGCGACCAAAACCCCGCCAAGGCGCGACTCATCGCGCCTGCGGGCGTCGATGCCGCCCGGTTGGAAATCATCGCGGCGGGTGAGGCGCTCACGCGCGATCTCATCAACACCCCTGCCAATGATCTTGGGCCTGACGCGCTCGAGGCCGCTTGCGCCGCCATCGCAGAGCAACAGGGCGCGCACATGACATGCCTGCGGGGCGAAGAACTACTCGCACAAAACTTTCCGCTGATCCACACGGTCGGGCGTGCCTCTGCAGTGCCCCCGCGCCTCATGGACATGCGGTGGGGCGAAACTGGCCCGAAACTGACGCTGGTGGGCAAGGGCGTCTGCTTCGACACCGGCGGCCTCAACCTCAAGCCGGGTGCATCCATGGGCCTGATGAAAAAGGACATGGGCGGGGCGGCCACGGTGCTGGGCCTTGCGCATATGATCATGGCGACGCGCCTGCCGGTGCAATTGCGCGTGCTGATCCCGGCGGTGGAAAACGCGGTTGCAGGCAATGCCTTTCGCCCCGGTGACATCCTGACCGCGCGCAATGGCCTCACGGTCGAGGTCAACAACACCGACGCCGAGGGGCGGTTGGTGCTGGCCGACGCCTTGGCCTACGGGGCCGAGGGCGCGCCCGATCTGATGATCTCCATGGCCACCCTTACAGGTGCGGCGCGCGTGGCGCTTGGCCCTGATCTTGCGCCCTACTATACTGACGATCCACGCTTTTCTGCCGCCCTCGAGGCCGCCGCCGCGCGCGTGGCCGATCCGGTCTGGCGCCTGCCCTTCCATACCCCCTATGAGGCAATGATCGAGCCGGGCATCGCCGATCTCGACAACGCGCCCTCGGGTGGTTTTGCAGGCTCCATCACCGCCGCGCTCTTTCTGCGCCGCTTTGCCGGTGGCCTCACCTACAGCCATTTCGACATCTACGGCTGGACACCGACGGCAGCGCCTGCGCGCCCCAAGGGCGGGGTGGGCATGGGCGCGCGCGCGCTGTTCGCGGCGCTGCCGGAGGTGCTGAACCTGTGAACGAAACACGCCTCGTCGCCTGGCCGCTTGTCGATCTTTGCCGCGCGCCCGACGGGCCGCGCGACCGGCAATTGCTCATGGGCGAAGCGGTCGAGATACGCGCCCCGTCATCCTCGGGCCTGACCCGAGGACCTGCCCCCGACTGGGCAGAGGTCCGCGCCGTGCGTGACGGCTATGAGGGCTTCGTCCCCGAGGCCGCCCTGACCACGGGCCGCGTGACCCACCGGGTGCGCACCCGCGCCACCCATCTCTACCCCACGCCGGACATCAAGACACGAGAGCGTGCGCTGCTCAGCCTCAACGCGCGGCTGGAGGTGCGCGGCACCGACGGCCCCTTTGCCGAGACACCGCAGGGCTTTGTGCCGCTTGCCCATCTCGCGCCGCTCGACGCGCCCGAGAGCGATCCCGTCGCCGTGGCCGAGCGGCTTATCGGCACGCCCTATCTCTGGGGTGGCAATTCGGCGCTCGGGATCGACTGTTCGGGGCTGGTGCAGGCGGGGTGCCGTGCCTGCGGTATCGCTTGTCCCGGTGACAGCGGCCCGCAAGAGCAAGGTTTGGGTGAGCATCTCCCCGCAGCCGCCACCCTGCAACGCGGCGATCTCCTCTTTTGGCGCGGCCATGTCGCATGGGTTTCAGACCCCGATACGCTCCTGCATGCCAACGCGCACCATATGGCCGTTGCCTATGAACCCATCGCGGATGCCATTGCCCGCATCACCGCGCAGGGGGACGGCCCCGTCACCTCTCGCAAACGCCTGAAAGGACTGTCATGACCTCCGATCCCTTCTTTCATCCGGTGTCCGGGTTCGAGCTACCGCGCTTTGCCGGTGTGCCCACCTTCATGCGCCTGCCCTATGTGCCCAACGGGCATGAGCGCTACAAGGACGTGCAAATCGGCCTGATCGGTGTGCCGTGGGATAGTGGCACCACCAACCGCCCCGGCCCGCGCCATGGCCCCCGCCAATTGCGCGACGCCTCCACCATGATCCGCGCGCAGCATCCGACAAGCGGAATGCGCCCGTTCGAGGCGGTGAATTGCGCCGATCTGGGCGATATGGGGCCAAACCCCGCCGACATCATGGACAGTATGCGCCGGATCACCGAGTTCTACGAGAGTGTGACCGGCGCGGGCATTATTCCCCTGACCGCCGGCGGCGACCATCTCACGACCCTGCCGGTGCTGCGCGCGCTGGCGCGCCGCGCGCCGGTCGGCATGATCCTCTTCGATAGCCATACTGACCTCTATCATTCCTATTTCGGCGGCACGATGTATACGCACGGCACCCCCTTTCGCCGCGCGGTAGAGGAGGGGCTGCTTGATCCCAAACGGGTGGTGATGATCGGCCTGCGCGGCACCATGTATGACACTGAGGATCGCGATTTCGCGGCGGCCGTTGGCATACGCCTCATCCTGATCGAGGAGTTCCACGCCCGCGGCCCCGAGGATGTGATGGCCGAGGCGCGCGAGATTGCAGGCGCGGGCGATACCTATGTCAGCTACGACATCGACTTTGTCGATCCGACCTTTGCCCCCGGCACCGGCACACCCGAGGTGGGGGGGCCGAACAGCTATCAGGCCTTGCAGGTCGTGCGCGGGCTTGAAGGGGTCAACATCATCGGCGCCGATCTGGTCGAGGTGTCGCCGCCGTTTGACGCCTCTGGCGGCACTGCGTTTCTCGGCGCGTCGATCATGTTTGAACTGCTGTGTGTGATGGCCGGGTCGCGCGCCAAGGATTGACGCCCCCAAGGGAAACACATGACACAGGGTTTGGCGGCCCCCCTCCGCCAAACCCTTTGGAATCCGTGCGCGAATCCTATATGGGATCATATCCCAGCCCGAACCGCGACAGGCCCATGACCCAAACCGCTCCGATCACACAGGATGTGCTGACCATTCCCCGCAAGCTGCCCGACGGGCCGGTGAACCTTGTTGGGCTCACCCGCGATGCGCTGCGCGAGGTGCTGATCGCCCACGGCACACCCGAAAAGCAGGCCAAGATGCGGGTCAACCAGATCTGGCAATGGATCTACCAATGGGGCGTGCGCGATTTCCACGCCATGACCAATCTGGCCAAGGCCTATCG
>JBLRXE010000314.1:0-3464 GCA_047920895.1 Roseovarius sp. | reverse complement strand
GGGAATAGTTGCGCTGCGCACCACGGGCGAGAACAAGGTTGTTCTTGGCGGTAAAGAGCGCGGGGTCCTGGCGCACGGCATCGGAAAAGAGCCGCTCCGCGCCGGGATAATCGCCGCGCGTCAGTTTCGAATAGCCCCAGTTGTTCATCACGCTGGCGGGTTGGGTCGTCAGGCCGACGGCGATTTCGTAAAAGCTGTCGGATTTTTTCCAGTCTTGCCTGCTGTCAGCGACCATCGCCTCGAGCCGGTAGCGTTTGAAGGTCTCATGGGTGGGCGGGATGCCATCCAGCGCCGCCTTGGCGCGGTCCCATTCGTTGTTGCGGATCAGGGCATCGGCCAGTTCGACGCGGTCCTCGTCTGTGGCGTCCTTGTGTTCGGTGACGCGGGTCCAGATCGACACTGCTTCGGTATTGCGCCGGGCGCGCACGAGGGATTTGCCCAAGCCGCGCAAAAGGTCGATACGGTCGGGCTTTTCGCCCACGGCGCGCTGGAAATAGGCGACGGCCTCGTTCGGGTCGCTGGCGGTCAGCATCACGTCGTTGAGGTTGGTTTCGTCCACGACATTGATGTCCTGGAAAGCGCGGTCCACGTCATTCCCGCTGGACTGCTCACAGGCGGACAGGGCGAATGTGCCTGCCACGCACAGGGAAACAAGAATAGGGTGGCGCATTTTTGCGTCCTTTTACTGCCTTGGCCTCGTCATGGTATCTTGCGGATCAGATAGTCACCACTGCCCCGCCGCACCAGTTTATAGTCTTGCTCTTCCTCGACAGCATAATCAGAATTTTCCGATTTTGCGAGTGCTAAGCGCAAATTGTCGCGGATTGCGTCACTTTCGCCATTGTCGAGCGCATAGGCGCGGCGCAGCATCTGTTCGGCCTCGGGGTAATTGCCCTTTTCGACCAGCACGACACCGAGATTGTTCCAGGTTTCGGGAGTGGCGGCAGGTTTCCCGATGGCCTCGCGCAGCAGGCGTTCGGCGGTGCCAAGGCGCCCCAAGGCGAGATTGGCGCTGCCCAATCCGGCCAGCACATCGGCGGTCATGCCATGGGTGACGGCGGCGCGGGTATAGGCCTTGTGCGCCAGCTCATATTCGCCCGCATCCATCAGGCGATGCCCGACCAGAAGACCATCCACCGCTTGCGCGCCGGGGGCCACGCCGGGGGCATAGGGGCCTTGCGGGGGCGCGGGCGTGGAACAGCCGACCAGGGCGAGTGTCCCCGCCAGAAATACCGCCGCCCGCCCTATCATGTCGCCCCGTTTATCTTGCGGCCATGGCGAACAGTTCCATGATGCCCAGAACTGACGGCCCGACCAGAATGATCAGCAATGGCGGCACTGTAAGCATCATCGTGGCCAGTGTCATCTTGGTTGGCAGCTTGTTGGCTTTTTCTTCGGCGCGCATGACACGTTTGTCACGCATCTCGCCTGCGTAGACGCGCAGCGCCTCGCCGATCGAGGTGCCGAAGGTTTGCGATTGCACCAGAACGGTCACGAAGCTGGAAATATCCTGCACGCCGCAGCGTTCGGCCATTTCGCCCAGCACCGAGGCCTTGTCGCGCCCGGCCTTGATCTGGAGGGCGACGATCTCGAACTCTTCGGCCAGCGCCGGGTAGGAGGCGCGCATCTCGCTGGCGACGCGGATGATGGATTGGTCCATGGACTGACCGGCCTCGATGCAGACAAGCATCATGTCGAGACTGTCGGGAAAGCCGTCCTGGATTTCCTCCTGGCGTTTCTGCTGGCGCTTGGTGACCCAGTATTTCGGCATCATATAGCCGATGCCGGCTGGCCCGAGGATATACATCAGGGTTTCTTGCGTGCTGGTATCAGAGCCTGATTTGAACAGGACATAGTAGATCACCCCGAGGATCAGCAGGCCGATTCCGAGCGCGAATTGCGCGAAGTGGAAATAGCGCACCGCGTCGCGATGCCGATAGCCTGCCTGCATCAGCTTCAGACGCATCTGGCTGAGCTGCTTGGCGTCCTGCGGTTCGAGGAAGGTGGCGTAGCGGTCGAGTTTCTTGTTCTGCTTGCCCGCGCGCAGGTTGGTCTTGGCGCTTGTCGCAGCTGCCGCGCCGCGCAGGTTGGACTGTTTGAGCTTGTCGAGCGGGTCCTGTTTTTGCCGCAGCATCATCGGGATGGTGATCAGCACGAGCATCACGCCCAGCCCACCCACCGCGATCAGGGGGCCAAAAGGCCCGAGCGCGCCGGTCAGGATGTCGTTGAGAACCGAGAGAATTTGCATGATCCGTTCCTCAGACCTTGATGTTCACGAGCGCGCGCATGACGATCAGGTTCATCACAAGAAAGACGCCGACGACCAGCACGGCGGGAATGAAAAAGGGATGTTTCATCGCTTCGTCGTAATAGTTGGGTTTGATGAGCTGGATGCCGACCAGCGCCAGAAGGGGAAAGCCGGATAGGAACTTGCCGGACCATTTCGCCTCTGCGGTGATGGCCTTGACCCGGCGAAAAAGGCGAAAGCGGGCGCGGATCACTTTGGCGAGACCGGCGAGGATTTCGGCCAGGTTGCCGCCAGATTGCTGCTGGATGGTTACGGCCACGGCGAGAAAGCGCAAATCCTGCATGTCGAGCCGTTCGGCCATTTCCTTGAGCGCCTCGCCCATGTCACGTCCATAGGCGGCCTCGTCGGCGATGATCCCGAATTCGGTGGCCAGCGGATCGCCCACCTCTGTGGCGACGATGCCGATGGCCGAGGAAAACGGATGTCCGACCCGCAGGGAGCGCACCATGAGTTCGATGGCATCCGGCAATTGTTCCTCGAGCAGGGTCATACGTTTGGACGCCTTCATGCTGATCCAGGTAAAGATACCGCCCACGCCGATGCCGACCGAGGCAATCGCGCGCACCGGGGCGGCGGTCTCGGTGCCGATCGACAGGCCGATGAAGGCCAGCACGCTGAGCCCGCCCATCAGCATGATCAACTGCCGGGGGGTAAAGGCGATGGCGGCCTTTTGCGCCTTGTCCGAGAGGATGGAATAGAGCGGCAGTTTGCGCGCCTTTAGGTGCTGCTGCATTTCCTTGCGCAGCTTTTCCATCACCTCTTCGCGGTTGCCCGACTTGTCGAGCATTTCGAGCCGCCGGTTGACCCGGTTGTTGAGGCTGATCGAGCGCCCGAATACCGTGAGATAGATGCCCTCGACCAGAACGAGAACGCCGACGAAGATCAACGCATAGATGATGGGTTCGGCACTGAGGGTCATCTGCGTTACTCCGCTGCGATGGGTTCGTAGATATGGGCGGGAAGGTCATAGCCCCAGAGCCGGAAGCGTTCGGAATAATGCGAGCGCACGCCGGTTGCGGTGAAATGGCCGATGATCTTGTTGTCGGGGCTGAGGCCGACGCGCTGAAAGCGGAAAATCTCCTGCATCGAGATCACGTCGCCCTCCATGCCCGTGATCTCGGTGATCGAGGTCATCCGTCGCGAGCCGTCCTGAAGG
>JBLRXE010000313.1:0-3492 GCA_047920895.1 Roseovarius sp. | reverse complement strand
GGCCACCTCTGACTGCGGAGTGAGAGACCTTACAAAATCGACCCCTGTTTCGTAAGGTCTGTAATGTCTCAGACCGGCTTGGCCTCGGGCTGCGGCCGCAGCACCGAAAGCGGTCTGCGCACCTTGTCGCGCAGCCCCGGACCGCTCGGCGCCCGCACCCGTTTGGTGGCCTCGACCATCAGCACCCCGCCCGCCGCCACGACCGACAGCTTGGCGCCCATCTGCTCCCACATCCCCGCTGTCTTGCGCCAAAAAGGGCGCTCCGAAGGCGGCTGATAGAGCGTCGTAGCGTGACGCTCCGGCAAAAAGTTGTGCGATTTCAATTGGTTTTCCAATTGTGTCTGACTATAGGGTCGACCGAACCCAAAGGGCGTGCGATCCGATCGCGACCACAGGCCCGCCCGGTTCGGCACAATGAAAAGCGCCGATCCCCCCGGCCCCAGCACCCGCCAACACTCCTCCAACACCGCGCCCGGCTGCTCCGACGTCTCCAGCCCATGCACCACCAGGAGCTTGTCCACATGCCCGGTTTCCAGTGGCCAGAATGTCTCTTCACAGAGCACCGAAATATTCGGCATCCCCTGCGGCCAACCGATAACCCCTTGAGGTGAAGGCATTAATCCGATCACCCGACGCGCATCAGAGAGGTAGGGACGCAGGAACGGCACCGCGAATCCATAGCCCACCACCGTCTGCCCCTGCGCCTCGGGCCAGAACTCCGCAACCTGTGCGCGCAACGTCTTTTGCACCGCGCGCCCCAGCGTGCTGCGGTAGTAAAAATTTCTCAGGTCTTGTACGTCCAGATGCATTGCAGCCCGGCCAAAGATCAGTCACTCTTGACCCTAACACTAACCGGCAATCGGGAAAATACCATGGTTTTGCAAATCCTTACTGTTCCCTGTCTGGCCGACAACTATGCCTATCTCGCGCATGATCCGGCCACGGGGGTGACGGCGGTGATCGACGTGCCAGAGGCCGAACCGATCCTGCAAGCCCTTGATAAACAAGGGTGGACGGCCTCTCTGGTGCTGCTCACCCACCACCATGCCGACCACATTCAAGGCCTTGACGCGTTGCTCGCACGTCACCCCGCATCGGTGATCGGCGCCGCCGCCGACGCCCACCGCCTGCCCCCACTCGACCGCGCCGTGACCGAAGGCGACCTGATCGCGATCGGATCAGAGGAGGGGCGCGTTCTGGATGTCTCCGGCCATACGCTCGGCCATATAGCCTTGCACTTCCCCGCTAGCGCCGCTGTGTTCACCGCCGATAGTCTGATGGCAATGGGCTGCGGACGGGTGTTCGAAGGCACGATGCCGCAAATGTTTGAAAGTCTTGTAAAAATTTCCACCCTACCGCCCGAGACACTGGTCTGCTCGGGGCATGAATATACGGAAAGCAACGCGAAATTCGCGCTGACCGTTGACCCCGACAACCCCGCCCTTATATCAAGGGTCAAAGAGATCAGCGCCACCCGCGCCGCAGGTCGGCCCACTGTCCCCTCAACCCTGGCCGAGGAATTGGCCACCAACCCCTTTCTGCGCGCCGGTGACGCGGGCGTGCAGGCCCACCTAGGCATGTCAGGCCGTGCGCCTGTAGATGTCTTTGCCGAAATTCGCGCCCGCAAGGACCGTTTCTGAGCCGGACGTGATGAAAACAACGCTGGCATAAACAAATGTGAGCCAGTTTGATGAAATAATCCTTGAAGACTGGCCACTATCGACCAAACTTTAAGATTATGAGGCCAAGGTTAGTGGGCAGCCCGCCCCGGCCAAGATCAGAAGGAGCACGACCGTGCCTTCATTCTCGAACACGCTCGAAAAGGCAATCCATGCGGCATTGGCCCTCGCCAACGCACGCCAGCACGAATTCGCGACCCTAGAACACCTTCTGCTCGCCCTCGTTGACGAACCCGACGCCGCCCGCGTGATGAAGGCGTGCAGCGTCAACACCGAGGATTTGCGCACAACACTGGTGGAATTCATCGACGATGATCTGGCTAATCTGGTCACGGACATCGAGGGGTCCGAGGCCGTGCCCACGGCCGCATTCCAGCGCGTAATCCAGCGCGCGGCGATCCATGTGCAATCGTCAGGCCGGACGGAGGTGACGGGGGCCAACGTGCTCGTCGCGATCTTTGCCGAACGCGAGTCAAACGCGGCTTATTTCCTGCAAGAACAGGACATGACGCGCTATGATGCGGTGAATTTCATAGCGCATGGCGTGGCCAAGGACCCGGCCTATGGGGAATCGCGTCCCGTAACCGGGGCCACCAACCATGACGACGAAAGCGGGAGCAAATCGACAGAGACCGACGCGGTCGAGCCAGGCGACTCCGCGCTTGCGAAATACTGCGTCGATCTCAACGAAAAGGCGCGCAAGGGTGACATTGATCCGCTGATCGGTCGCGACGCCGAAGTTGAGCGTTGCATTCAGGTGCTCTGCCGCCGCCGCAAGAACAACCCGCTTCTGGTGGGCGATCCCGGCGTGGGCAAGACTGCCATCGCAGAAGGTCTGGCGCACAAGATCGTGCAGGGGGAAACCCCGAGCGTGCTGTCACGCACCACGATCTATTCGCTCGACATGGGCGCGCTGCTGGCAGGCACCCGCTATCGCGGCGATTTCGAGGAACGGCTCAAGGCAGTCGTGACCGAGTTGGAGAAACACCCCGACGCGGTGCTCTTCATCGACGAGATCCATACAGTTATCGGGGCCGGTGCTACCTCGGGCGGCGCGATGGATGCCTCGAACCTGCTCAAACCTGCGTTGCAGGGCGGCAAGTTGCGCTGCATGGGCTCGACCACCTACAAGGAATTCCGCCAGCATTTCGAAAAGGACCGCGCGCTTGCCCGCCGGTTCCAGAAGATCGACGTGGCGGAGCCAACAGTCGAGGATACGGTCAAGATCCTCAAGGGCCTCAAACCCTATTTCGAGGATCACCACAGCGTCAAATATACCAATGAGGCCATCCGCTCTGCCGTGGACCTCTCGGCGCGCTACATCAATGACCGCAAACTGCCCGACAAGGCCATCGACGTGATTGACGAGGCCGGGGCCGCGCAGCATCTCCTGGCTGCTTCCAAACGACGCAAAAGCATCGGCGTCAAGGAAATCGAAGATGTGGTGGCCAAGATCGCCCGCATCCCACCCAAGAATGTCTCCAAGAATGATGCCGAGGTGCTCAAGGATCTCGAAGGCACGCTCAAGCGCGTGGTCTTTGGTCAGGATGCCGCCATCGAGGCGCTTTCTTCCGCGATCAAATTGGCGCGCGCGGGCCTGCGAGAGCCGGAAAAACCCATCGGCAACTACCTTTTCGCCGGGCCCACCGGCGTGGGCAAGACCGAGGTGGCCAAGCAATTGGCCGATACCCTCGGCGTGGAACTGCTGCGTTTTGATATGTCGGAATACATGGAAAAACACGCCGTCTCGCGCCTCATCGGGGCACCGCCGGGCTATGTCGGCTTTGATCAGGGTGGCCTCCTGACCGACGGG
>JBLRXE010000312.1:0-3495 GCA_047920895.1 Roseovarius sp. | reverse complement strand
CTTGCCGGTGGCGCGGGTGTAGCCATCGGCCATCATGCCGGCAGACCCCTCATGCGCGCAGTCCCAAAAGGTGATCCCGGCCTTGGGGAAAATATCCGAGATCGGCATCATGGCAGAGCCGATGATCCCGAAAGCGTGTTGAATTCCATGTAGTTGCAGGGTTTTGACAAAGGCCTCTTCGGTGGTCATCTTCATCGGCTGGGTCCTCTGGATCGGGCGCACGGTGGCGGTTGACGGGCAGATTTGAGGCGAAAGTAGCGATGTGCGGGGGTGACTTCTAGGGCCAGAAGGTATTGGAGGGTAAGGCCAGTGTAATTTAAAAATGAGAATAGAGGTATCAAAAGTTGATAATATAAATGTAATTCGAATCGGCGCCAGAGCGTAACCTTCTTCGCAAGGTATTGAAATTTTTCATAAGTTGCACAGCCTCTCACCTAAGCCTCTTGGTCTGAGAATGACGCCAACTCACGGGCAATAAGGCCAATTCCCTCTGGGATGCGGTCCGAGGGAATCGAGGAATAGGCGAGGCGATAGAAATTGCGAGGGCGGTCGCTACCGTGAAAGAACGGGTGGCCCGGTTCGATCAATACGCCTGCCTGTCTGAGGGCGCTGTCAATCTGGCCCATGTCGATGTGGTCCGGCGCCTGCATCCAGATGGACGAGCCGCCAAAGACGCCGCGCCCGGCAATGTCGAGTCCGTGTTCGACGAGCGCGTTCTCCATCACGCTGCGACGGCGAGCAAAGACCTGACCCATCCGGCGCACGAGGCTGTCGTAATGCCCCAAAGAGAGAAAATAGGCCGCCGTGCGTTGAATATGGCCCGGCGGGTGGCGCAGGACCGAGGCGCGCAGGGCGCGACATTCGCGAATAAACGATTTGGAACCAACAAGATAGCCAAGACGCAAGCCGGGGAATATCGACTTGGAGAAAGACCCCACATAGATCACCCGCCCCTCGGTATCGAAGGATTTCAGCGCCGGGAGGGGCGCGCGGAGAAAGGACACCTCGAACTCGTAATCATCCTCGACGATCAACGCCTCCATCTGGGCCGCGCGGGAGAGCAGCGCCTTGCGCCGCGTCAGCGGCATGGTCGCATTGGTGGGGGCCTGATGGCTGGGCGTGGTAAAGATCACGTCGGCCTCATCCGGCAGGTTTTCGGGGGGCAGGCCGTCGCGATCGACGTCCACGGGTATCAGATGACAGCGCGATTGCATGAGGATGTCGCGCAGCGCATGGTAGCAGGGGTTCTCGATGGCGGCGGTGCGGCGTTGCGTCAAGAGCACCTGCGCGGTGAGCCACAAAGCGTTCTGCGCGCCCATTGTGACAAGAATTTCATCGGGTTGCGCGATGATGCCGCGGCGCGGCAAGGTGTGGCGGGCGATGAACTCGATCAGCTTGGGATCGTCCTGATCATAGTAATCGGCGGTGAGCGCCTGAAAATCCTTGGCGCCAAGCGCCTGAAGTGCGCAATGCCGCCAGTTGGCATGATCAAAGAGCGCCGGATCGGTCTGGCCGTAGATGAAGGGATAAGGGTAGCGCGCCCAATCCTGCGGCTTTTCGGGCGTGTCGCCGCCGGTGAAGCGGCGGCCAAGCGCGCGAGACCAGTCAATCGTGTCGCCGCGCGGTGCGGGTGCGATGAAAGCGGGAGGTTCTGGCGCGTTTTCAGAGACATAGTAGCCAGAGCGGTCGCGTGAGGCGAGATAGTCATTGGCCTGCAATTCGGTCAGCGCGAGGGTCACGGTGATGCGGCTCACACCCAGATGCACCGCGAGTTTGCGGGAGGAGGGGAGTTTTTCGCCCTTGCGAAAGCGGCCCGACAGGATGCCCTGCGCGATCATCTGCTGAATCTGCGCCTGAAGCGTGCCCTCGGCCTCGGGGGCAAGAAAAAAGGTTTCGACCGGAATCGCCATGTGGACAGATTAGACTGGACCTATCGCGCTTGCAATCTGGTCTGGTTTGGCGGCACAGGCCTGTCGCGCGCGGTTTTTGTTGCGCTAGGACCGCGTTTTCCTGAAGCTGGTGAGCGGATGAGGCCGGAGTGAAAGGCCAAGGCATGAGGGAGGGCGTGAGATGATTGCGGTAATATTCGAGGTGATCCCCGGTGAGGGACAAAAGGAGCCGTATCTGGAGATGGCGGCCAGGATGCGGCCATTGGCCGAGGCGATCCCCGGCTTTATCAGTGTCGAGCGGTTTCAGAGCCTGACCAACCCCGGCAAGCTCTTGTCGCTGTCGTTCTGGGAGGACGAGGCGGCGGTGATCCGGTGGCGGCAATTGGCGGCGCATCGCGGCGCGCAGAAGGCCGGGCGCGAGGTGATGTTTGACGATTACCGGCTGCGCGTGGTCAGCGTGATCCGGGATTACGGCAAACATGAGCGCGACGAGGCGCCCGAGGACAGTCGCGCGGCACATGGGGGGTGACACACTCTTCGCCAAGCTGTGATTTGAACCTGAGTGACGATGCCGCTAGCACAGAAGCTGTCTGGAACGGGATGGGCGCAGATGGCATTGCACGAGAAAATCATTCTGTCACCGCAGGACAAGCTGGATGCGCTGGCGGTTTTGGTGCTGCGGCTGGGGCTGGCGTGGTTCATCTTCCTGTGGGCGGCGCACAAGATTATCACGCCGAAGCAATATCAGAGCCTTGCGCGCAGTATCGACGGGGTCGAGGTGAGCCTGAGCCAGGTCTATCTGGCGGGGGGCGTGCAAATCGCGCTCTGCGTGCTGGTGGCGCTGGGGGTGCTGCGGTATTTTTCCTATGGCAGCCTGCTGATTATGCATTTCTTTACCGTGACGCGGCGCTGGGAGGGGTTTCTTGATCCCTTTGCCGTGAATGACCGGGGGTTTCCGGTCAATCGCAATCAAGTCATTGATCTGGCGGTTCTTGCGGCCTTCATCGCGCTGGTGCTGCTCATCCGGCGGGATCATTTCAGCGTAGGCGGCTGGCTGGCGCGGCATGACCGGGCGCGGTGGTGGCTGTAGCGAATGGCACTGGCGCGGGGGCCGTGCGCGCCCTAGAAAGAGCCGGACAACATCGAAAGGATACCCCATGAGCGAGATTACCCGTCTTCATACCGGCCCCCGCATGAGCCAAGCGGTCGTGCATAACGGCATCGTCTATCTGGCGGGGCAGGTGGGCAAGCCCGGCGACAACGTGACCGAGCAGACCAAAAGCTGTCTGGCGCAGGTCGATGCGCTGTTGGCCGAGACCGGGAGCGACAAGACGCGCATCCTGCAAACCATCGTCTGGCTGGCCGATATGAAGGATTTTGCCGAGATGAATGCGGTCTGGGATGCCTGGGTGCCGCAGGGTGCCACGCCGGCCCGCGCCACGGGCGAGGCCAAGCTGGCGACGCCCGATTACAAGGTGGAAATCATCGTCACCGCCGCCGTCTGATCGCCGCTGCATGGCAAAATACGGGTCCGGCGCGCGCGCCGGGCCTTTTCAATCCACCGTGCGCAGATAATCCAGCAGCATCGTGGTGGAGGCGTCCTTGC
>JBLRXE010000311.1:0-3495 GCA_047920895.1 Roseovarius sp. | reverse complement strand
AGGTGCTGGCGGCCGCCTTTACCGCCATCACCGGGATCAAGGTCACGCATGACCTGATTGGCGAGGGCGATGTGGTGGAAAAGCTGCAAACCCAGATGCAGTCGGGCGAGAATATCTATGACGGCTATGTCAACGACTCGGACCTCATCGGCACCCACTGGCGCTATCAGCAGGTGCGCAACCTGACCGACTGGATGGCGGGCGAGGGCGCGGATGTGACCAGCCCGACGCTCGACATCGACGATTTCGTGGGCCTGTCCTTTACCACCGGCCCCGATGGCAAAGTTTACCAACTGCCGACCCAGCAATTCGCCAACCTCTACTGGTTCCGCTATGACTGGTTCAACGACGACAAGAACAAGGCCGATTTCAAAGAGAAATACGGCTATGATCTGGGCGTTCCGGTCAACTGGTCGGCTTATGAGGATATCGCCGAGTTTTTCACCGGGCGTGATCTGAGCCACCTTGGCGTCGAGGGCGAGGTCTTTGGCAACATGGATTACGGCAAGAAAGACCCCAGCCTTGGCTGGCGCTATACCGACGCGTGGATGTCCATGGCCGGGATGGGCGACAAGGGGGAACCCAACGGGTTGCCGGTCGATGAATGGGGCATCCGGGTGAATGAAAACAGCCAGCCGGTCGGCTCTTGCGTCGCGCGTGGCGGGGCAACCAATGCCCCGGCGGCGGTCTATGCGGTCACCAAGGCGATCGAGTGGCTTCAGAAATACTCGCCCCCCGCGGCCGCTGGCATGACCTTCTCCGAGGCGGGCCCGATTCCCGCGCAGGGCAATGTCGCGCAACAGATGTTCTGGTATACGGCCTTTACTGCCGCCTCCGTCAAACCCGAGTTGCCGGTGATGAACGCGGACGGCACGCCCAAGTGGCGCATGGCCCCCAGCCCGCATGGTGTCTATTGGGAAGAGGGCATGAAAGTGGGCTATCAGGATGCAGGCTCCTGGACGCTGATGCAATCCACCCCCGTGGACCGCGCCAAGGCGGCATGGCTCTATGCGCAGTTCGTGACCTCGAAAACCGTGGATGTGAAAAAGTCCCATACCGGCCTGACCTTCATCCGCGAGTCGACGATCCAGCATGACAGCTTTACCGAGCGTGCCGACAAGCTGGGTGGTCTGGTGGAATTCTATCGCTCGCCCGCGCGCGTCCAGTGGTCGCCCACTGGCACCAACGTGCCCGACTATCCGAAGCTGGCACAGCTCTGGTGGCAGAATATCGGTGACGCCATGTCGGGCGCCAAGACCCCGCAACAGGCGCTGGATGCGCTTTGCGCGGATCAGGAGCGGGTGCTCGAGCGGCTTGAGCGTGCAGGCGTCCAAGGCGACATCGGCCCCAAACTCAACGAGCAGATGGACCCCGCGCATTGGCTGAGCCAGCCCGGCGCGCCCAAGGCCAAGCTTGAGAATGAGGATGAGAAGCCTGTCACGATTGCCTATGACGAGTTGCTCAAGTCCTGGCAGTAAGCGAAAGGCACCGGGGCGCGCGCGGCGCGCCCCGGTTGCCAATTGATATGTCATCCTCGGGCTTGACCCGAGGATCTTTGGCTTAGAGGTCCTCGGATCAAGCCCGAGGATGACCGCCTTCTGAAACGGACCAATCCCATGACCCATATCCTCGCCATCGACCAGGGCACCACCTCGAGCCGCGCGATTCTGTTTGACGAGGGCATGCGGATCACGGCCACGGCGCAAGAGGAATTCGCCCAACATTTCCCGCAATCGGGCTGGGTCGAGCATGACGCGAATGACCTGTGGTCCACCACGGCGGGCACCTGCCGCGCGGTGATCGAAAAGGCCGGGCTGACCGGCGCCGATATTGCCGCCATCGGCATCACCAATCAACGCGAGACCACCGTGGTCTGGGACCGCCACACCGGGCAGGCGATTCACCGCGCGATTGTCTGGCAGGATCGGCGCACGGCAGACTATTGCGCCGAATTGCGCGCCGCCGGGCATGAACCGATGGTGGCCGCGCGCACCGGCCTCTTGCTCGATCCCTATTTCTCCGGCACGAAACTGCGCTGGATCCTCGATCATGTCGCGGGCGCGCGCGACCGCGCCGAGGCGGGCGATCTGCTCTTTGGCACCGTCGACAGCTATCTCATCTGGAAACTCACCGGCGGGCGGGTGCATGCCACGGATGCCACCAATGCGGCACGCACCCTGCTTTATGACATCCGCAAGGGACGCTGGAGCGCCACGATCTGCGATCTCTTGAACATTCCCATGCAGATGTTGCCTCAGGTCCGCGACAGCGCCGATGACTACGGCCACACGCGCGCCGATCTTTTTGGCCGCGAGATCCCCATTCGCGGTGTGGCGGGCGATCAGCAGGCGGCCACGGTAGGGCAGGCGTGTTTCAAGCCGGGGATGCTCAAATCCACCTATGGGACGGGCTGTTTTGCCCTTCTGAACACCGGCGACACGCCGGTTATGTCGCAAAATCGGCTGCTCACCACCATTGCCTATCAACTGGATGGCAAGCCCACCTATGCGCTCGAAGGCTCGATCTTTGTTGCTGGGGCCGTGGTGCAATGGCTGCGCGACGGGCTCAAGATGATCCGCCACGCGAGCGAAACGCAACCCTTGGCCGAACGGGCCGATCCCAACCAGACTGTCGTTCTGGTGCCTGCCTTTACCGGGCTTGGCGCGCCCTATTGGCGGCCCGACTGCCGGGGTGCGATTTTTGGCCTCACCCGCAACACCGGCCCCGCCGAACTCGCCCGTGCGGCGCTGGAGAGCGTGGGCTTCCAGACCCGCGATCTCTTGCGGGCGATGCGCGATGATTGGGCCGGGCACGGGGCCGAGGCGGTGTTGCGGGTGGATGGGGGCATGAGCGCCTCTGACTGGGCGATGCAGTTCCTCTCGGACATCATCGACGCGCCGGTGCATCGCCCCGAGGTGCTGGAAACCACGGCCCTTGGGGCGGCGTGGTTGGCGGGGATGCGCATCGGCCTCTACCCCGATCAGGCCGGATTTGCTGCGACCTGGGCGCTTGAGCGGCAATTTTTGCCGCATATGTCGGAGGAAGTGCGCGATGCAAAGGCCGCAAGTTGGACTCGCGCGATAGAGGCGACGCTCTCCTTTTGATTGTTTTCCCAAAAGGTCAGATTACAAGTGGTCACAAGAGATTTTAGTCTTGTGACAGGGTCTTATGTTGTGGTGACGGCCGCCGCGGATTAGGTTTGATGCAAAGTAAGGACTTGTCGTATCGTCGAAGGAGCCAAAATGACCGATCCGGTCAGCGTCATTGTCCCGGCCCGAAATGAGGCACAGACCATCGCCCGCGTGGTGTCGGTTCTGGCGGACATGCCCGATTTGGCTGAGGTCGTGGTGATTGACAACGGCTCGACCGATGCGACAGCCGAGTTGGCGCGTCGCGCTGGTGCGACTGTCGTATCGGAAGCGCGGGCGGGCATGGGTTATGCCGTGCGCGCAGGCATCGCCGCTGCACGCCATGACTGGGTGATGAAGGTCGATG
>JBLRXE010000310.1:0-3516 GCA_047920895.1 Roseovarius sp. | reverse complement strand
CGCCAGATCGAGGTGCGCGCCTTTGAAAAGCTGCAAAAGCGGATGCGCGCGCTGGCGCAGGAGAGGGGCATGCTCCCCTCGGCCTGACATCCCTTGGCGCGGTGCGGCTTTGCGCGTATCTGTGACGTAGAGATAAAGCGCGCGAGGTGTGGGATGGGGCATGGACGGATCTGGGCAGGCGGCGTCAAGGGCGTGGTATGTGGCGGCCTGATGGTCGCTCTGTCCGCCTGTGCGCCGCGCGTGACCGCCCTGCGTGCGGCCCCCGACCCGAGCGCCACGATCCAGCCGGTCTATGTGGCGACCGGGCGCGAGCTGGACCAGACCGGCCCGATCTTTGGGCTGGAGCGGCCCGAGGGCATGCGATTCTTCCGCGCCGATATTTCAGTGCCCCCGACCCATGCGCCCGGGCAGATCGAATGGCCCGAAGGCCCGCCCGATGCCGCGACCGATTTCGTGGTGACGGGCACCGAGGTCTATGACGGGGCCGCAGCCATGCAGCGCGCCATGCGGCGCGACCAACCCGGCACGCGCGAGACGCTGCTCTTTGTGCATGGCTACAACAACACCCTGTCCGAGGCGATGTATCGGCTGGCGCAGATCCAGACCGATTTCGACAGCGGCATGCCGGGGGTGCTGTTTTCCTGGCCCTCTGCGGGCGATCCGCGCGGCTATATCTATGACCGCGATTCGGTGCTCTATGCGCGCGACGACCTGACAGCGGTGCTGCGCCAGTTGACGGCCGGGCCGGGCGACAAGGTGTTTCTGCTGGCCCATTCCATGGGGTCAAGCCTGGTGATGGAGGCGCTGCGCAACATCGCCCTGAGCGGCGAGCGCCACCTGCTGAGCCGGATCAGCGGCGTGGTGCTGATGTCGCCCGACATTGACCCCGATGTGTTCGACCGGCAGGCCGAGGCGATTGGCCGCCTGCCGCAACCCTTTCTCATCTTCATCACCAAGGCCGATCGCGCCCTGTCGCTCTCTGGCTTTATCACCGGGCGCAAGCCGCGGCTGGGCATGATCGACCGCGCCGACAAGGTGCAGCGCCAGGATGTGACGGTGATCGACTTTACCGCGCTGGCCGATGGCTCTGGCCTCAACCATTTCGTACCCGTCACCTCGCCTGCCGCCATAGAATTTCTGGGCGGGATCATCTCGGGAACCGAGGCCCTGAGCAGTGCGTTCGTCCGCGACATGACGCTGCGCCTGCCCAAGCCCCGTGTCCTGGTGCCGTGATGCGCGCGGAATTGACGCGGCGCTCAAGGGGTCTTGACTGCGCCTTGTTGGAGGAGAGAGGGCCATGGCCGGTGGATGGGCGCGCGACGGCGCGGTGAGTGAACAGATCGAGGCGTCGATTTCCGACGAACTGGCGCGCCTCAAGGCACGGCGTGGCCCGCAGGGCGAGAGCCTGAGCCATTGCGCGGAATGTGAAGAACCCATCCCCGAGGCGCGGCGTGTGGCCATTCCGGGCGTCAAGCTCTGCATCGACTGCCAACAGGAACGTGACGCGGCCCAAACCCCGCGCGGCGGCATCAACCGGCGCGGATCAAAGGACAGCCAGTTGAAGTGAGGGGCTTCGGTATTGAGTTTGTGTCGCCCGCGAAGACTGCCGCGCCGGGGTGCCGATTTCTTCAAAAGAAATCGAGCCGGAATTTTTTAAAAATTCCGTGGGCGTCGAGAACAGCGCAGAGAGGTCGACGGGGTGCTCAGCCCTCCATCGCCTCCAGCTCATCAATCATGCCCGAGATCATGCTGAGCCCCTTGTCCCAGAACGCCGGATCGCTGGCATCGAGACCGAAGGGCGCCAAAAGCTCTTTGTGGTGCTTGGAGCCGCCCGCCTTGAGCAGGTCGAAATACTTGTCCTGAAACCCGTCCGGGTTTTCCTCATAGACCGCATAGAGCGCATTCACGAGGCCATCGCCAAAGGCATAGGCATAGACGTAAAAGGGCGAGTGGATGAAATGCGGAATATAGGCCCAGAAGGTTTCATAGCCCTCCATGAAATCAAAGGCCTCACCGAGGCTCTGGGCCTGCACGCTCATCCAGAGGATGTTGATGTCGTCGGGGGTCAGTTCGCCCTCACGGCGCGCGGCGTGGAGTTTGCATTCGAAATCGTAGAACGCGATCTGGCGCACGACCGTGTTGATCATGTCCTCGACCTTGCCTGCGAGCAGGATCTTGCGTTCCGCTTGGGTCTGCGCGCCCTCGAGCATGCGGCGGAAGGTCAGCATCTCGCCAAACACGCTGGCGGTTTCGGCCAGCGTCAGGGGCGTGGAGGAGAGCAATTCGCCCTGATCCGCCGCAAGCCTTTGATGCACGCCATGCCCCAGCTCATGCGCCAGCGTCATCACGTCGCGCGGCTTGCCAAGGTAGTTCAGCATCACATAGGGGTGCACCGTGGTTACGGTCGGGTGGGCAAAGGCACCCGGCGCCTTGCCCGGTTTCACACCGGCGTCGATCCAGCCACGCTCGAAAAACGGCTGCGCCAGATCGGCCATGCGCGGATCAAAGGCGGCATAGGCGCCCATCACCGTGTCGCGTGCCTCGTCCCAATCGACAAGGCGGGTGGCCTCCATCGGCAGGGGCGCGTTGCGGTCCCAGACCTGCATGCGCTCCAGCCCCAGCCACTTGCGCTTGAGCTCGTAATAGCGATGCGAGAGTTTCGGATAGGCCGCGACCACCGCATTGCGCAGCGCCTCGACCACCTCCGGCTCCACATCGTTCGAGAGGTGTCGCGCGGTCTGGGCGGTGGGCATCTTGCGCCAGCGGTCGATCACCTCTTTTTCCTTGGCTTGCGTGTTGTGGACGCGGGCAAAGGTGCGGATATTCTCGCCAAAAACCCGCGCCAGTTCGCGCGCGGCGGATTCGCGTTTGGAGCGGTCCTGTTCGGTCAAGAGGTTGAGCGTGCCCTCGATGTTGAGGTCGTCGCCATCCACGGTAAAGGTCAGCCCCGCGATGGTCTCGTCAAAGAGCCGTTCCCAGGCGTCGCCCACGACCCCCAGATCATGCAGGAATTTTTCCAGCTCATCCGAGAGCTGATAGGGTTTCATCGCGCGGATGCGGTCGAGCACCGGCTTGTAGCGGGCGAGATCGGCGTTCTGGGCATACATCGCCGTCAGCGCGCCCTCGTCGAGCCGGTTCAGTTCGAGCGAGAAGAACACCAGCGGCGTGGTCGAATTCGTCACCTTTTCCTGACAATCGGACATGAATTTCGCCCGCCCGCCATCGGTGGTCAGCTGGTAATAGCGCAGGCCCGCGTAGGACATGATGCGCCCCGCCGTGGTGCTGATCGCCTCATCGCGGCGGATACAGTCGAGCAGCCCGGCGGCGTCGAGCGTGGCCAGCTTGCCCTCGTAATCGGCGGCGAATTCGGCGCAGGCGCTGTGCAGCCAGTCGAAATCGCGCTTGAGTTCGGGGGCTGTATCGGAGGTGTAGAGATCGCTCAGATCCCATTCCGGCAGTTGTCCCAAATTCCTGTTGCCAGAGCTGGCATTGGCATCGCGGACGGGAAACGGCAGG
>JBLRXE010000309.1:0-3538 GCA_047920895.1 Roseovarius sp. | reverse complement strand
GAGCCGCTTGGCGAGTTTGGCGGTGGTGGTGGTTTTCCCCGAGCCTTGCAGACCGACCATGAGGATCGGCGCAGGCGGATTGTCGATCTTGAGCGCGCCGGGATCGCCCGCGCCGCGCAATGTCTCGACCAGCGCGTCATGCACGATCTTGACGACCTGTTGGCCGGGGGTCACGGATTTCGTCACCGCCTGACCCGTGGCGCGGCTCTCGACGATCTTGATGAAATCGCGCGCGACCGGCAGCGAGACGTCGGCCTCCAAGAGCGCCACGCGCACTTCGCGCAGGGCGGTTTTCACATCCTCTTCGGACAGCGCGCCCTGTTTCGTCAGCCGGTCAAAGACACCGGAGAGGCGTTCGGATAGATTTTCAAACATCGCTCAGGCTCCTTTGCCGGTTGCTGCCATGTCACCCCCAACATAGGGGCAACGGTTCAAACGATAAACGCCCCCGTGGGCGCAACGCGCTGACGGGGGGCGATCCCGACACAGGGCCGGGACCGGAAGCATCGGCCTCCGGGAATTGGAGGGCGTTTAGCGCGGGGGTGGGGCGGAGTCAAGCGCGGGGTCGGGACCGTGCAGATCGCTGAGCCATTGGTTGATCGCGCGCACCGCCTCGGCCGAAGAGCGGCCGCTGTCATAAATCTCGGTGATCGGGTGCAAGAGCGGGGTGCCACCCGCCCCGTCGTGCAGGACAAGCGCGGGGCGATGCACGGGGCGGCGCACGCGCGACGGATCGGTGCTGGTATCGCCGCCCGACAGCGTGCTCTCGCTCGTGGCGCGGATCACGTCCGAGAGGTCAAAGACCGTCTCGCGGTGGCGAAAGATGGAGCGAGAGCGCAGGGTGACACGGCCCGCGCGCGCATCGAGGATAAGTTGCAACCGCTCGACAAAAATGCCGACGCCCGCAAGCCCCATGCCGCCCCCCACCAGCAGGAACACGAGCCCACCCAGCAGTGACTGCGACAGAACCAAGAGCCCGATCGCCGCCGATATAAGGGTAAAGAGGCTGAGCATGATCGCAATGAACCATGGCATCTCTTCGAGGATCAACAGATCCGGGCTGTTATGCGTGACTTTCATCGGCGTTCTGGTCTGGGCGCGGGTTTCACCATGCTACGCGCATTGCGGGTGATTGCAACCGCCGCGCCGCCGCATCATAGTTGCGCGGCATTGAGGCGGCCGGGCGGGGTGATCGGTATGATGGACAATTGGGACGAGGTGCGGACCGCCTATAACGTGGCGCGGATCGGCACCGTAAGTGGCGCGGCAGAGGTGCTGGGCGTGCATCATGCCACTGTCATCCGCCACATCGACGCGCTCGAAGAGCGGCTGGGCGTCAAGCTCTTTCAACGGCATGCGCGCGGCTATACGCCCACCGAGGCGGGCGAAGACCTGCTGCGCGTGGCGCAGGCGACGGATGATCAGTTCAACCAGTTGGCCGGGCGCATCAAGGGGCAGGGCAACGATGTCTCGGGCGAGTTGGTCGTGACCTCGATTGGCGGGCTGAGCCATCTGCTCGTCCCGGTGCTGGCCGCGTTTCAAGAGGCGTATCCGGCGCTGATGGTGCGCTATCTGACCGGGGATCGCCTGTTCCGGCTGGAATATGGCGAGGCGCATGTGGCGATCCGGGCGGGCTCTGTGCCCGATCAGCCCGACAATGTGGTGCAACCCTTCTTTCAGCAGCAATTCACCCTCTATGCGAGCGACAGCTATGTGGCGCGCCACGGCCTGCCCAAAGGACCCGAAGATCTGGCAAAACATCGGTTCATCGGGGCCGATGACCCCAAGACGCGCGCGCCGTTTCATCGCTGGTTGCAGGGCAATGTGCCGGGCGAGGCCGTCGTGTTCCGTTCGGGCGATGTGCATGCGCAGCGCAACGCGATCCTCGCCGGGGCAGGGATTGGATTCACCTCGGTGTTGCAGGCGGCAGAGATGCCAGGGCTCATCCAGGTGATGCCGCCGCGACCGGAATGGGCGGCCCCGCTCTGGCTGGTCACGCATATGGACCTGCACCGCACCACCAAGGTGCAAGCGTTCCTGAGCCACCTCAAGGAGCAGGCGGCAGCGTGGTCGGTGGCGTGAGCCCCGCCCTCAAGGGGCATCTGGCGATGCTCTGTTTCTCGGGTCTGGTGGCGGGGTCCTTTGCGCTGGGCTCGATGGCGGCGCAGCATATTGCGCCCGCCGCGCTCAATGCCCCACGGTTCCTGCTGGCGGCTGTGATCCTCGGCAGCGGGGCGATGCTGGGCCGGGGTATTCCGCGCGCAACATGGGCGGCGCCCTGGCGCTACCTGCTCTTGGGCGGTGCGATGGGCCTCTATTTCGTGATGATGTTCGAGGGGCTCAAGACCGCGGCGCCGGTTTCGGCGGCGGCGGTCTTTACCCTCACCCCGATCATGGCCGGAATCGCGGGTTATGTCCTCCTGCGCCAGATCACCACACCGCGCATGGCGCTCGCGCTGGGCGTGGGGGCGATGGGCGCGCTCTGGGTGATCTTTCGCGCTGATCTGGGGGCCTTGATGGCGTTCGAGGTCGGGCGCGGCGAGGCGATCTATTTCTTCGGCTGCGCGGCCCATGCGATTTACACGCCGCTGGTGCGCCGCCTCAACCGGGGCGAGCGGCCGGTGGTGTTTTCCTTTGGCACCATGCTTGGGGCGGCGTTCTTGGTGACAGCCGCAGGTTGGGGCGACCTCCGCGCGACCGATTGGTCAAGCTTGCCTGCCATCGTCTGGATCACCATTGTCTACACGGCGGTCTTTGCCACGGCGATGACCTTTGTTCTCTTGCAATACGCCAGCCTCAACCTGCCCAGTGCCAAGGTGATGGCCTATACCTATCTCACCCCCACTTGGGTCACACTCTGGCAGGCGGCGCTGGGGCATCCGCTGCCGCCGCTGGTCGTCTTGATGGGCGTGGGCCTGACGGTGGTGGCGCTGGTGCTGCTCCTCAAGGACGAAAGCCTGCCTCAGATGAAGCCGGCGGCCTGAAGATCGGCGCGTAGGCCCAGCATTTGTGTTGGGCGCTGGTTATCCTCCTCGGAGGGCGCGTAATCCGACAGGGCGGCAAAGGTCGTGAGGTCCACATCGGAAAATCCGGTGATCTGCCGCGCGATGGCGACGAACACGTCCTGCCGGGTGCGGCGCTGAATGAGACCGACCTTGGCACCCGGCGACATTGCGAAGGCGGCAAGGTAAAATGCGGATCCATCGGGGCCGAGAATGACCCTGACGGCGCGGTAGGCGGCGATCTGCTCGACCGCTCCGGGTGGATCACGGCATAGCCTGCGTGCATGGTCCAGCGTTCGAGCAATCGCTCATGCGGCACCTGCTGTTTCGGGTTCTTGAGGCGGCGGCGCGAGATATAGATCCGCTCTGGCCCCTCGGGCGGCGGTCCGGCACAGAGGTGGCGGCGCATATAGGCGCGGGCCTCGGCGGTGCCATGGTTCCAGTGCAGATGACCGAACCTTTGGGAGGGGAGAGCCAGCTCATCCACCCGTGTCGGATGCTCGATCAGGTATATGGGCAGTTTCTGGCCCAATTGC
>JBLRXE010000308.1:0-3550 GCA_047920895.1 Roseovarius sp. | reverse complement strand
CCACCGCGTCGCGTCGATCTCCTCTGCCCCCCACACCGGCACTTCCGCCAGCGGCGTGTGCAACCAGTCGGCCAACGCCGCCATCTCCTCGGCGCTCAGCACCTCGTCAAATCCGGGCATCTGCGTGGCCGCGCGCCCCTTGGCGATGACCTCGATCAGGTTTGGCCCGCGCATCCGCCCCAAACTCTCGGGGATGAGCGCAGGCCCCTGACCACCCAGCCGCGCCGCCCCGTGACAGTCGGCGCAGGCCTCGCGGTAAATCTGCGCCGGATCGGCCAAGACAGGGGCGGCCATGGCCGACAAGATCAGCCCCGCCAGAACGAACCGACCCGCCCCGGGCCTGACCCGGGGCCTCCGGGTCGAGCGCCAAGGCCCCAACTCAAGCCCGAGACGAGGGAAGCCACTTGGCAGAAGGTTACTGAAAACGGTGAACCGGATCATGTCTCTTGCCTCTGAATGGGGTCACGGTCAGCCGCGCCTCGGCGCTTTCCACGCCAATCTCGCGGTCACTCAGGTAACAGGCCGGGTCCTCGGCCCAGGGATCGCCGGTCAGTTGCAGCGCCCGGATACGGGTATTCCCCCCGCAAACGGCCCTGTAGGCACAGGCCCCGCACCGCCCCTTGAGAGGGCGCGGGCGCTGCCGCAACTGCGCCAGCATCGCATCGCTTCCGGTCCAGATCTCGGAAAACTTGGCGGTTTTCACATTGCCCACCGTGTAATCCGACCAATAAGTATCGGGATGCACCCGCCCCAGCGTGTCGATATTGGCCACGCCCAACCCCGACGAATTGCCGCCCCAGGCCTCCAGATGCGCGCGCAGATGCGCCACCCGATCCGCCTCGAAATGCCGCGCCGCCCATTGCAGCAGGTAAACCGCATCGGCATCGTTGTTGCCGGTGACAATGTCCAACGGCGCATCTTCGGCCGCCGCCACCCAGGCCCGGTCGATCAACACATCCAGCGCCTGCCTTGTATGGCGGTGCATCGCATCCTCGCCCCGGTTCTTGTCGCCCCGCCCCGCATAGACCAGATGGCTGAGGTAAAACTTGTCCACCCCCTCATCATCGCAAAGCTGTAATAAATCCGTCAGTTGCGGCGCATTATCGCGCGTCAGCGTAAACCGCAGCCCCACCTTGATGCCGCGCGCCTTGCAGGCCCGCACCCCGCGCAAGGCATCGGCAAAGGCCCCCTCGACCCCGCGAAACCAGTCATTCGTGGACCCAACCCCGTCAATCGAGATGCCCACATAATCAAATCCGATCTCGGCCACGCGGTCGGCGGCCTCACCATGGATCTTGGTGCCATTGGTGCTCAGCGCCAGCATCCGCACCTGCTTGCGCGCCTCCGCCGCAATCTCGAACAGATCGCGCCGATCCAGCGGCTCGCCCCCCGACAGGATCAGCGCCGGTATCCCGAAATCGCCCAGATCGGCCAGCGTCGCCATCGCCTGCGCATGGCTCAACTCGCCCGGAAAATCCACATCCGCCGACACCGTGTAGCAATGCCGACATTTCAGATTGCAGCGCCGTGTCAGGTTCCAGATCACCACCGGCTTGACCGGCCCGGCACCCCTGCGGCGCAGCGGCGTGGGATTGACCAGTTGATGCATATATTCGGTGAGACGAAACATCTCAGCCCTCCTTGGGCCGCAGCCGCAGCCCGGTTTTCTTGAGAATCCGTGTAGAATAGAGAATGTCATGGGCACGGCACGCCGGACCCAAGAGCGCGGCAATCGCCCGCCGCTTGTCCTCGACCGCATCCCGGCTCGCGCCATGGATCATCGCAAAGAGATTATAGCGCCACGCAGGCAAGGCGCGCGGGCGCTCATAACAATGGCTCACATAGTCAAGCGCGCCGACCAGCGCGCCGAACTCCGCAATCTGCCCGTCCTCGACATCCCAGACCGACATGCCATTGGCCACCATGCCCAAGGCATAATGATTGGGCGCCACGGCAATCCGCCGGATCACGCCGCTCTCCTGCAAGGCCCGCAGCCTGTCGCAAAGCGCGTCCTCGCGCATCCCCAACTCCGCCGCAACGGCGGCATAGGGCGCAGGCACCAAGGGCAACCCGCCTTGCGTGGCGGCGATGATCCGGCGGTCTGTGGCGTCAATCGTCATGCGGCTACCCTGAATCCGATGAAAAACTCCCTGAGCTTGGGAAAACGGTGCACGCGCAGCCCCGTTTCCCGCTCAAGCTCCGATGCCACCCCGGCGATCTCTTCCTCTGTTTCCGTGGCCAGAACGAACCACATATTCAGCCGGTGTGTGCGTTGATAATTATGCGCCACCTCGGGGCGTGCATTGACTTTTGTCACGACCGCGTCGAATTCCGCCTCCGGCACCGCCATGGCACAGAGACAAAACGCCCCCCCCATCGCCTCGGCATCATAAAACGGCCCAAAGCGCGTGATCACGCCCTCCACCTGCATCCGGTCCAGCCGCGCGATCAGATCAGGCGCGCTCAAACCCAGCTCCTCCCCCACCGCCTCAAAGGGCTCCGGCACGATGGGAAACCCCTCTTGCAGCCGGTTCAATATCCGCCGGTCGTTCTCGTCGAGTGTCATGCGTGGCTCCTTTCGTCCGCCACCATCGCGCCGGTCTGCTTGAAGCACCGGCTGGAAAACAGCGCCAGATGCGCCACATCGCGCAGCGCAGGCAGGTCGGCGGCGATCTCCAGATGCGCCAACGCCTGTGCCCGGCTCTGGGAATGGATCATGGAATAGAGACGGTAAGGCCAGATCCCCTCGACGGTGCGCCGCTCATAACAGAGCGTGACACCGGGGCTCGCCGCCAATTGCGGCCCGGCCTCGGTAATCGCCTCAGAGGGCAGATCCCAGACCACCATCGCATTGGCCCGCCAGCCCAGCGCCCGGTGCCGCACGATGACCCCGAACCGCGCGATGATCCCCGCCGCACTCAGCGCGCGGATACGCGCCATCACCTCGGCCTCGCTTTGCCCCAACCGGACGGCCAGCCCCTCATAGGGCTGCGCCTCGAACGCCAACCCCTGCGTGAGCGCCTGCACCAACGCCCGGTCGCCGGGGCGCAACGCGGTCAGATCAGGCACGGCCACGACCGGGCTGCGCACGCGCGCGCCGCGCAGGCAAAACCCCAGATCAAGGTTGAAGGGGCGCACCAGCGGCAGATCGAGCACCCGCAACCGGCTGCGTGCGGTGATCCGCGCCAAGGCCCGGTCGATATGCGCACGGTCCGGCCCGGTGGCCACGAACCACAGGTTCCAACGGTTCTCGCGCAAATAGGAATGGTTCACCCCCGGCTCCGCACCGATGATGGCCGCCACCTCGTCAATCCGCGCCTCTGGTGCTGCCACGGCGGCCAGCGTGCTTGCCGACAGCGTGTTGGGCGTGACGGTAGCCCCCACCCGCGTGATCTGCCCCGCCGCGCGCTTGGCGCGCAGCCGCGCGATCACATCCGCCTCGGTTGTGCCCAGATGCTGCGCCAACACCCCATAGGGGCGCGTGGCCACCGGAAAATCGCGCTGCCAGTCGTTCAAGAGCGCCCGGTCAATCGGATCGGCAAAATGCTCC
>JBLRXE010000307.1:0-3554 GCA_047920895.1 Roseovarius sp. | reverse complement strand
CAGCAGTGCCGACTTGAACTTGCTGGCATCAAGCCCCGCCTTATAGGCCTCCAGATCCGCCATCGGCCGCGCCGCCACGCCGCTCTCCATCGCCGCCCGCGCCACGGCGGTCGAGACAACACCCGACAGGCGCGGATCGAACGGCTTGGGGATCAGGTAATCCGCGCCAAACGTCATCTGCTCGCCATGATAGGCCGCCGCCGCCTCGGCACTGGTCGAGGCCCGCGCCAATTCGGCAATCCCCTGCACACAGGCCACCTGCATCGCGTCATTGATTTCCGTCGCGCCCACATCTAGCGCCCCCCGGAAAATGAACGGGAAACAGAGCACGTTATTGACCTGATTGGGAAAATCCGACCGCCCCGTAGCGATGATCGCATCCGGCACCGCCGCGCGCGCCAGATCGGGCATGATTTCAGGGTCCGGGTTGGCCAGAGCAAAGACGATAGGCCGCTTGGCCATCGCCTTGACCATCTCGGGCGTCATGATGTTGGGCCCCGACAGCCCAAGGAACAGATCCGCCCCGCCGATCACCTCGCCCAGTGTCCGCAGATCCGTTGCTTGCGCAAAGGCCGCTTTTTCCGGGTTCATCTCGATCTCCCGCCCCACATGCACCACCCCATGCACATCGCAGAGCCAAATGTTTTCGCGCTTGACCCCCAGTTTCAGCAGCATGTTGAGACAGGCAATCCCCGCCGCCCCGCCGCCGGTCGAGACCACCTTGATCTCCTCGAATGTCTTGCCCGCCACATGCAGCGCGTTGGTGGCCGCAGCCCCAACCACAATCGCCGTGCCATGCTGATCGTCATGGAAAACGGGGATATTCATCCGCTCGCGGCAAATTCGTTCAACGATGAAACAATCCGGCGCCTTGATGTCCTCAAGGTTGATCGCCCCGAATGTCGGCTCCAGCGCACAGACAATCGCCGCCAGCTTTTCGGGGTCGCTTTCGTTCACTTCGATATCAAAACAGTCGATATTGGCGAATTTCTTGAACAGAACCGCCTTGCCCTCCATCACCGGCTTGGACGCCAGCGCGCCGATATTGCCCAGCCCCAGCACCGCAGAACCATTGGTGACGACCGCCACCAGATTGCCCCGCGTGGTATAGAGAGAGGCCGCCGCCGGATCGGCCTTGATCTCCAGACAGGCCTCCGCCACGCCGGGGCTATAGGCGCGCGACAGATCGCGGCCATTGGCCATCGGTTTTGTTGCGCGGATCTCCAGCTTTCCGGGCCGGGGCAACGCGTGGTAATCGAGCGCCGCCTGACGGGTGGCTTCCTTGTGGCTGTCGGTCATGGTCCTCATCTCCCTGCGGGCAATATAGTTTAACATTAAACTACCGCTACGGCATGCTCATACCACGCCCCCGCGATTTTTCAAGCCCGAGCTTGCACCGCCACGCCGCGCCGCGCAACCCGATTGCCCCCTGCATCCCGGCGTTGCCCTCGGGCGCTTTTTCTGGAATGACGGAACGCACCCAGCGCAAGAGGCCCGCCATGTTCCCGAATCTCACCGTCGTCGATCACCCGCTCGTGCAGCACAAGCTTACCCTGATGCGGCAAAAGGAAACGTCCACCGCCGTTTTCCGCCAACTCCTGCGCGAAATCAGCCAGTTGCTCGCCTACGAGATCACCCGCGAATTACCCATGACCACCCGCGCCATCGACACGCCGCTGATGGAAATGGACGCGCCGGTTCTCGCCGGGCGCAAATTGGCCCTCATCTCGATCCTGCGCGCGGGCAATGGCCTGCTTGATGGCATGCTCGAGCTGATCCCCTCGGCGCGCGTGGGCTTTGTTGGCCTTTACCGCGACGAGGCGACGCTTCAGCCTGTCAAATACTACTTCAAGGTGCCCGAGCAGCTTGGCGAGCGCCTCTCGATCATGGTCGATCCGATGCTTGCCACCGGCAATTCCTCTGCTGCCGCCGTGACCATGCTGAAAGAGGCCGGCGCGCGCGACATCCGGTTTCTCTGCCTTCTCGCCGCCCCCGAAGGTGTCGCGCGCATGCAAGAGGCGCATCCCGACGTGCCGATCGTCACCGCCGCACTGGACAAGCGTTTGAATGACAAAGGTTATATCCTGCCAGGACTAGGGGATGCGGGTGATCGCATGTTCGGCACTAAATAAGCCAATAACTGTTTACTAAACGGCAAAAATAAGGCAACCTGCCCCCAATTTATGTTGGGGGCGTAATGAGACTTTCACCACTTGCCATACTGGCTTCGACCGCTCTTCTGCTTGGCACGGTTGACGTCACCGCGCAGTCCCTGCGCACACCCTCGGAACCGGCAGAATTCCCGCCCACGAGCTTTCAGGGACGGCAATATGTCGACAGCGCGGGCTGCGTCTTTGTTCGCGCCGGCGTCGCGGGCAATGTCACCTGGGTGCCGCGCATGACGCAGGGCCGCCAACAACTCTGCGGCTTCCAGCCCAGCCTCGCGCCCAGCGTTCAGGCCACCGCCCCGGCAGCCACCCGGCCCGTGGCGCAGGCCGCGCCCAAAGCTCCGGCTGCCGCACCCGTGCCGCGTGTCGCCGCCACGCCTGCTCCGGTTGCGGCCCCACAAGTTATCCGTCAACCCACTCCCGTGGCCACGCCCCAGCGCCGAACTGCCCCCGTGCAGACCGCCACCGCAGAGCCGCTCAGCGCCCTGCGCCCCGAGGCAGATCCGCGCCCCGTGGCCCTCAGGCCCGCGACCGCCGCCCCAACACCCGCGCCCCCCCCTTCCAGCCGCGCCGTGCGTGTCACCCAACCCGATCCCGCGCGTAGCGCCTGCGCCAATCTCTCGCCCGTTTCCGCCGCCTACACCGTGCAGCACAAAGGCTCGCCCGTGCGCTGCGGCCCACAAACCTCGCCGCATGTGACCTATGCCAAAGGCGGCACCTCCAGCCGCACAGCCGCCCCGCGCCCCGGCACCCCGGCCACACCCCAAACCGTGCCCGCCCATACCCGCGTCACCCCGGCCCGCATCTATGCCAAACAACAAAACAGTCGCGTCGGAATCCATGTCCCCCCCGGCATGCAGCCGGTGTGGGAGGATGACCGCCTCAACCCCTACCGTGCGCATCAGACCTTCGAGGGGCGCGACCAGATGCTGGTCATGTGGACCAACACCGTGCCGCAGCGCCTGATTGACCGGCGCACCGGGGCCGATGTGATCCACCAGTTCCCCGGCCTGCAACCCCCCCACACCAGCTTTGAGGCGCAGCGCGCCGCCGGTGTCACTGTCGCGACCCAAGGGCGCTATGTCCCGCCGCCGATGACCACCCGGCAACTGGCGCAGGTCCATACGCAATCCGCCCCGCTTGCCACGGTCTCGACCCGCTCAACGCCTGCCAACGAACCCCAGAGCGCACCAAGCCACCGCTACGCGCAGGCCGGGTTCTTTGCCGATCCGGCGCAGGCACAGGCCGCCGCCCAACGCATCGCGGCGGCCGGGCTTCCGGCGCGGCGCGGCAGCGTCACCCGCGACGGGCGTGCGCTGACCCTCGTGCTGGCTGGTCCCTTCGCCACGCAATCGCAACTCGACGCCGGGGCCGACCGCCTGCGCG
>JBLRXE010000306.1:0-3570 GCA_047920895.1 Roseovarius sp. | reverse complement strand
GGATTGCACATAGAGCGCGGGCAGAAAGCATATCCCCATGTTGAGCGCCGTCATTTGCCGCAGCGCATCGAGGCTGCTGCCCTCGTAATCCTGCCGCAACTGTGCCCCCACCTCTTCGCAGAGCGCGACCATCTGCGCATGGAGCGGATAGCCCCGCGGCAGCGCCAGAATATCCTGCCCGGCCAGATCCTCATCCCGCGCCGCCGCTTTGCCTGCCAGCGGATGATCCTGCGCCACCGCCAGCTTGAGCGGCTCACGAAAGAGGCGCTCCACGGCGATATCGCCAGAGTGGAGCGGCAATTGCGTGAGGATCAGATCATGCCGCCCCTCCAGCAATTCCTCTTGCAAGACAGTGGGTGCTGCATCGCGGATGATCAGCTTGAGGCCGGGATAATTCCGCCGCAGACGCCGCACCACATAGGGCAGGAAATAGGGACCAAGCGTCGGGCTGGCCCCAAGGCGGATGGTGCCGGCCATGCCCTCGCGGGTGGATTGGGCCAGACTGCCCAGAACCTCGGCCTGTTCCATGATCTTGCGGGCATGGGCCAGCACCTCGCGCCCGCCGGGGGTGAGGATGGCACCACGATGGCCACGCTCGACCAGCGTCATCCCAAGCGCGGTTTCAAGGCCAAGGATCTGTTGGCTGAGCGACGGTTGGCTGACGCCGACACGTTCGGCGGCCTTGCGGTAATGCCCGGTCTCGGTCAGGGCGATGAAATAGCGCAATTGCCTGAGCGTCACGTCCTGCGCCATGTCGGTCCTCCTCTGCCATGGCAGTAATATAGGAAATTCCTATCGAATTTTAATATTCCATCGGATTTTTTTGGCGCGCACCCTGCCCATATCAGGGTGGTCAGCACGATGCCCCGCTGATGTCCGCAGAAGGAGACCCAAGATGACACCGCGCCGTATTTCCTCGCAATCGCTGCTCAGCCGGATCGCCACCCTGCGCCGCCGCCATCAGGATATTGATGCCCGCATCACGACCGAACACCAGCGCCCGATGCCCGACATGGCCGAACTGAAACGCCTGAAACAGGAACGTCTCGGGCTCAAGGATGCCATTCACGTCACCCGCCTGATGCTGGCGCGCTGCAAGCCTGATACCTTGCGCACCGGCTGACCGGGCGCAAACCGGAACATCAAACCATGTCCTATCTCTACCTCTCGCTCATGTCCTCGCGGATGTTTCACAGCGCTGATCTCGATGGCCTCCACGAGGCGCTGACAGAGGCGCAGGACACATCCGCGCGCAGAGATCCGCACGCCGGGTCGCATCCTGTCCTTGTCCCGTCTCTTCGGCAGCCTCCTGCCAGAGATACGCCTTGCCCTGCCTGCAAGGCCTGAGGCCCGCGATCTAGGCCCGCCTGCCGGGTCATGTGCCGTGCGAAGAACAGGCCCCGGAACAATCCGGGGCCTGTTGCGGTGTCGGCCTCTTCCTGCGTGTCGCTGCCGCCCTCGCGGGCTTGGCGGTCGTATTCGGCCTTTCAAGGTCTTGGGGCGACGTGCTATTGCCACTCCCACGACATGCAGGACCGACACTATGACACACGAAATCCGCCTCGCTTTCGAGCATCCGTCTGCCCGCGCGCGCGCCACCGCGCCCGATGGGCCGCTCGACCGCATTTCGGTGCGCGACCATGTGGTCGAGGTCGAGATCGGCGCCTTTCAGGCCGAGCGTGGCACGACGCAACGCATCTGCTTTAACGTGGTGGTCGAGGTGCGCCCCCTGACCGATGCCATCGAGGATGATGTGGACCGCATCCTGAGCTATGACAAGGTGACAGAGGCGATCGCCGCCGAACTGGCCGAAGAGCGGCTGAACCTGCTTGAAACCCTCGCCGAACGCATCGCCGAACGCATCCTGTGGGAGCCGCAGGCGGTGCGCACCTTTGTCCGCATCGAGAAACTGGACCGGGGGCCGGGGGCCTTGGGCGTCGAGATCGTGCGCTCGGTCAATGACCTCAAGACCAAGCCGATCACGCCCCATGCCGACACCACGCCGCATCCGCATGTGGTGTTCCTGACCAATGCCGCGATCCGCTCGCCCAATCTTGGCCGCTGGCTCGACCAGCTCGAGGCGCGGGCAGAGCCGGTGATCCTCTGCGTTGGCCGGGCCGATATGGCCGCGCCTCAGACCGGCCACCGCATGACACAGCGCCGTGTGGACCTCCTGGCGATGGAGCAGAACGCCTGGGTGCTGGCGGGGCGGGATGAGCGTTGCGTCGTGGTGGCCACGCGGACAGAGCTGGATTGGTCGATGAAACACGGGCAGATCAGCGTCTGGGCCCCGTCCAAGATCGTGCTCGATGCCGTCGACGGGCCGGGCGTGGCGACCGATGACCCGGTGGCGCTCGCGGCGTGGTTCGCGGGCCATATCGAGGCGTCGGATCTGTTGATGATCGGTGAGACGCCGCCCAAATCCTGCCGTGTGCCGGTGCTCTTTCAGGATGTGGCGCAATCGGGGCTTTAATCCCCGCGCCTCAGCCCGGCACAACCCGCCCCTGATCCAGCCGCAGGATGCGGTCCATCCGGGACGCGAGATCAAGATTATGCGTGGCAATCAGCGCCGAGAGGCCGGTGCCGCGCACCAGCCCCGTGAGCGCGGCAAAGACCTGATCCGAGGTGCCGGGATCAAGATTGCCGGTGGGCTCGTCCGCCAGCAGAACGCGCGGGGAATTGGCCAGCGCCCGGCAGAACGCCACGCGCTGTTGCTCGCCCCCCGACATGGCCGAGGGCCGGTGCCCGGCACGCGGCCCCACGCCCACCTGTTCCAACAACTCTTGGGCGCGCGCCTCTGCCGTGCGTCGCGCCACGCCATTGGCCAGTTGCGGCAGCACGATGTTTTCCAGCGCGCTGAACTCGGGCAGCAGGTGGTGGAACTGATAGACAAAGCCCACCTCTTGCCGCCGCACCATGGTGCGCCGCCGGTCGCTGAGGCCGGTCATGTCGTCGCCCTCGATCTCGACGCGGCCAGCGTCGGGCGTATCGAGCAGCCCCGCGATATGCAGCAGCGTGGATTTGCCTGCCCCCGAGGGGGCCACCAGTGCCACCATCTCGCCACGGGCAAGCGTGAGATCGACACCGTTCAACACCCGCACCTCGGATGTCAGCCCGCGATTGTAGATTTTCTCGACGCCCGACAGGCGCAGCATCGCATCACTCATAGCGCAGCGCCTCCACCGGGTTCATCCGCGCGGCGCGCCGTGCCGGAAAGATCGTCACGACAAAGCTGAGGCCCAGCGACAGCATCACCGCCGACATCACATCCTCGGCCCGCAGTTTTGCGGGCAGGTGGTAGATGCCCCGGATCGACGGATCCCAAACCTGACCGCCCATCGCCATGTTCACAAAGCTGAAAATCGGGTCGATATAGAGCGCGAAGAGACAGCCCAATATTACCCCCATCGCCGTGCCGATCATCCCGGTAAAGGCGCCGCAGATAAAGAACACCCGCAGGATGGATCCCTCGGTCAGACCCATGGTGCGCAGGATGCCGATGTCGCGGCCTTTGTTCTTGACCAGCATGATCAGACCGCTTGTGATATTCATCGCGGCAATCAGCACGAG
>JBLRXE010000305.1:0-3584 GCA_047920895.1 Roseovarius sp. | reverse complement strand
GCTCTTGCGCGATGCCGTCGAAACCCATCCCCAGCATTTCGAGGATGCCGTGCGCTCGCTGCGCGCGCTCGAAACCAAAGTGGCTGGCTAGGATCGCCCGATGTCGCTCGAGATCACCGCGCACTCGGCCCTCTGGTTCCTGCCTTTCGTTCTGCCGGTCTGTGTCTGGGTCGCGCTCAGCGATCTACGCCAGATGAAGATCCCCAACACCGCTGTCCTGACGCTGGCGGGGATCTTTCTGGTGGTGGGTCTAATGACCCTGCCGCTCGTGGACTATGCGTGGCGGCTCTCGCATCTGGCGGTCATGCTGGTGGCGGGCATTGCGATGAACGCGGCCCGGCTCATGGGCGCGGGCGATGCCAAATTCATCGCTGCCGCCGCCCCTTTTGTGGCGCTTGGCGATGCGGCCACACTCGCCTTCATCTTTGCTGCCACCCTGCTCGGGGCTTTCGTGACGCATCGCACGATCAAGCACAGCCCCCTGCGCCGCCTCGCCCCCGACTGGCAGAGCTGGCACGCGGGCAAGAAATTCCCGATGGGCTTCGCTCTTGGCGGCACGCTCGCGATCTATCTGGGTCTGGGCGCGCTCTACGGTGCCTGAACGCCGCAGTGCTGCCCGACACTCTCCACAATTTCTGCACCTTTTGATGCGACGGTTTCTATAACGCAGACCGACCCAGCACAGGCAGACCAGATGAACATGCAGGCCAGCACCGGCGTTCAGCCGCCCCCGCCGCCGTCCCGGCTGGAAGACATGCAATTGCCCATCGTCATGATGCGGGACATCCTGCTCAAGACCATGTTCCGCAAGAACCTCGATCTTGCCACCGACATTGCCGAGGCGATCTGCCTGCCGCGCGCGGTCACACAAGAACTGATCGACATGGCCCGCGGGCAGAAACTGATCGAGGCCACCGGCACGCTCAACGCAAATTCGGGCAGCGAAATGGGCTATCAACTGACCGATGCGGGAAAGTCCCGCGCCCTCGACGCGCTCAGCCAGTCGGAATATTTCGGCGCCATGCCGGTGCCGCTCTCGGTCTACCGCGAACAGGTCAAACGCCAGTCGATCCGCAACATCCAGGTGACACGCGAACAACTGACCAATGCCATGGGGCACCTGATCCTGCCCAAGGCCCTGCTCGATCACCTCGGCCCCGCCGTCAGCGCCGGGCGCTCGATCCTGATGTACGGCCCGCCCGGCAACGGTAAATCCTCGATCTCGAACGGCATTCGCGATGCCATGGGCGACAAGATCTATGTGCCCCGCGCCATTGAATATTCCGGTCAGGTCATCACCGTCTACGATCCCATCGTCCATTCATCGGCCGAGGTCGAGGTGGACGATCCCAATTCCCTGCGCCGCAAACGCACCTTCGATACGCGCTATGTCCGCTGCGAACGCCCGACCGTGATCACCGGCGGCGAACTCAGCCTGTCGATGCTCGATCTGGTCTACAACCCCACCGCGCGCACCTATCAGGCGCCGCTGCAACTCAAATCCACGGGCGGCATCTTCATCGTCGACGACCTTGGCCGTCAGGCAGAGCCGCCGCAGGCGCTCGTGAACCGCTGGATCGTGCCCTTGGAAGAGGCCAAGGATATTCTCGCCCTGCAATCGGGCGAGAAATTCGAGGTGCCATTCGACACGCTGGTGATCTTCTCGACCAATTTTCACCCCAACGCGATCTTTGACAAGGCCGCGCTGCGCCGGATTTTCTACAAGATCAAGATCGACGGCCCCTGCCAATCCGACTTCCTCAAGATCTTCGCCATGGTCGCCCGCAAAAAGGGCATGCCGCTGGACGAGGCCGCGCTGATCTACCTGATCAAGGAAAAATACCCCATGATCGACAATGTCTACGCCAATTATCAGCCAGTCTTTTTGATCGACCAGATGATCTCGATCTGCAACTTCGAAGGCATTCCCTACCAGATGACCCCGGAACTCATCGAACGCGCCTGGGCCAACATGTTCGTGCGCGAGGAAGATATCCTGCACTAGAGCGGGTTGCAGGGGGGACTACCCCTCGTCCGCCATAGGCGAACCTTTCTCAGGCCTGACATTGATCAGCTTGTGACGCCCGTGCACCCAACAGAATGCCAATCGTAACGGATCGCCACCCTTGGGCGTCGACGTGCCCAAGTGGGTATAGGCCCCGTATGCGACGCGCGCGGCATACGCGTGTCCGGCGGTCGGCCACCCTCGACCCGCACGCAAGTTTGCGACACAACCCGACAACTTCCGTAGTCGCCTAAAGCGCGCGCTGCGACTGGAATGAGGGTAAAATCGCATTGGCGGTGTCCTGAAGCTTGGGCAAGATTTCCGCCACGATCCTCTCGCGATCCCAAGTATGCGCCGAAACCGAACATTGCACCGCCGCAAATGCGCGTCCATCAGGGCCGATGATCGGCGCCGCAACCGCCAATTCGTTCAGTATCATCTGACCGCTCGAGATCGCATAGCCATGCTGCACCGCATCCTCGACACTGGCGCGGATCGTTTCGCGATCCAGCGTGGTGTTCGGGGTAAAGACCTTGATCGGCCAATGATCCACTGCCGCGCGCCGCTCGTCCTCGGGGAAGGTCGCAAGCATCGCCCGCCCCGCCGAGGTGGACAGTGCCGGCAAACGCCGCCCGATCACCGTCGCGGCAA
This sequence comes from Roseovarius sp., assembly GCA_047920895.1. GTDB lineage: Bacteria > Pseudomonadota > Alphaproteobacteria > Rhodobacterales > Rhodobacteraceae > Roseovarius. Next base: position 928 of record JBLRXE010000305.1, on the reverse strand, counting down.
AATAGGTGCGTTTGCACGGCAGTCGGCTCACATAGATGATGTGGTCCCCGGATAATTCGGCAAGGTTCACGGTCTCAGCCAACTCCTGACTGAGGTGGATCAGCTTGGGCATCGCCTGCCCGACAAGGGGGTCTGACCAGTAATAGGCATAGGCCATCTCAAGCCAGGCATGCGAGGGACGAAACCGCCGTGTGCCGGGGTCCTTGTCCAGCATCCCCTCGATATGAAGTGTGTTGGCAAGACGCTGCGTGGCGCTTTTATCAAGGCCGGTGCGCGCGGCCAGTTCCGACAGCGAGAGCTCGCTATGGCTTTCGTCGAAGGCCCGCAAGAGCCGCAGTCCCTTGGCAAGCGAGCTTACATAAAGCGTATTCTGCTTTGTTTTCATGCGCCTCTCACAAATTCAGGGGCACGTCCCGATGCAAAGGGTTGACGGATGCTTTTTTGATGATCTTAATGGATCACATGACAACATTCATTATCACTATATGATACATGAAGCAAGTCCGAAAAACCGTTGCGCTCCCATGATCGCGCGGAGACCTGTTACATCAACACGGGAGATACCGATGAAAAAATCCTGGTTGAAAACCACCATCGCCAGCGCGGCGCTGATCGCGGCTTGCGGCGGCGCTTGGGCTGAAAAGGCGAATGACACCCTGCGTGTGGCCTTCACCAAAGAGCTTGAGAATGTGGACAGCTATTTCAATTCCTCGCGCGAAGGCGTGGTTCTGCAACGCGCCATCTGGGATGGACTGGTCTATCGCGATCCGATCACCAACGAATTTTCCGGCAATCTGGCCACGTCGTGGGAATGGGTTGACGATGTCACCCTCGAATTCAAACTGCGCGAGGGCGTGACCTTTCACAATGGCGAGGCGTTCAACGCCGATGATGTGGTCTACACCGTCGATTTCGTCGCCAAGGAAGA
>JBLRXE010000304.1:0-3592 GCA_047920895.1 Roseovarius sp. | reverse complement strand
GCAGCGGCCGGCGACGAGGCGGCGTCTGGTGTGTTTCAGCCGCCGCGCGACGAGCGGCTGAGCAGGCTCTATCGGCCCAAGGCGCTGGATGTGCCGGTGATGGTGGCGCGGGATGCGCCGATTTCCACGCTGGACCCGCGCGAAGTGGGCACGCTGAGCCCGGGCACGCCGCAAGCGGATCGCGACAGTGGTATCGCGCAGGCGCTGCGCGAGGCGCAGGACTTGGACGTCCCCGGCCCGAATCGGCCGCAGGTGGTGGCCGGGAACATGGCCGAGGTGCAGGTGGTCGCGGTGCGCCCGGCCTGGGTGCGGGTGCGCGCCGCCGATGGCAGCGTGATTTTCGAGGGTATTCTGAACGCGGGCGATACCTATCCGGTGCCTGCCACGGAAGAGCCGCCGACGCTGCGCGTGGGCGAATCGGGGGCGATCTATTTCGCGGTCAATGGCCAGCATTACGGGCCTGCGGGCACGCGGGGGGCTGTCACCTCGGGTCTGGCGCTGACGGCGGAGGACTTGACCGGGCGTTTTGCGCTGGCCGATATCGAGGCGGATCGCGATCTGAGCCGCTATGTTGCCGAGGCGCAGATCGCGCCGGACGCCGCGCCGCGGCAATAAGCGACACGCGATTGCCCCGGACCTCGGCACGGTTTATCGTGGGGGAACAATCACCTTCAGACGAACGGGGTCAGACGCGATGTCGCTCAATCATATCCGCCCGTGGCGCACTATCTATCGCCGCAAATCCCGTCAGATCATGGTCGGCACTGTGCCGGTGGGGGGCGATGCGCCGATCACCGTGCAGACCATGACCAACACGCTGACCACCGATGTGGCGGGCACGGTGGCACAGGTGCAGGCGGCGGCAGAGGCGGGGGCGGATATAGTGCGGGTGTCTGTCCCGGATGAGGCCAGTGCCAAGGCGCTCAAGGATATTGTGCGCGAAAGCCCGGTGCCGATCGTCGCGGACATTCATTTCCACTACAAGCGCGGGATCGAGGCGGCCGAGGCAGGGGCCGCCTGTTTGCGGATCAATCCGGGTAATATCGGGGATGAGCGGCGCGTGCGCGAGGTGATTGCCGCCGCGCGGGACCATGGCTGTTCGATGCGGATCGGGGTCAATGCCGGGTCATTGGAAAAGCATCTCTTGGATAAATACGGCGAGCCGTGCCCCGATGCGATGGTCGAGTCTGGGTTGGAGCATATCCGCATCCTGCAAGACAATGATTTCCACGAGTTCAAGATCAGCGTGAAAGCGTCGGATGTGTTCATGGCCGCCGCCGCCTATCAGCAACTGGCCGAGGCCACGGATGCGCCGATTCACCTTGGCATCACCGAGGCGGGCGGTCTCATGTCGGGCACGATCAAGAGCGCGATTGGGCTGGGCAACCTCTTGTGGATGGGGATTGGCGATACGATCCGGGTGAGCCTGAGCGCCGATCCGGTGGAAGAGGTCAAGGTCGGCTTTGAAATCCTCAAATCGCTGGGGTTGCGGCATCGCGGCGTCAATATCATTTCTTGCCCGTCCTGCGCGCGGCAGGGGTTTGACGTGATCCGCACGGTGGAGGCGCTGGAAAAGCGGCTGGAGCATATCAAGACGCCGATGAGCCTGAGCATCATCGGCTGCGTGGTGAACGGCCCCGGCGAGGCGCTGATGACCGATGTCGGCTTTACCGGCGGCGGGGCGGGCAATGGCATGGTGTATCTGGCGGGCAAGCAGAGCCACCGGATGGACAATGCGCAGATGATCGATCACATCGTTGAACAGGTCGAGCGGCGCGCGGCGGAGATCGACGCGGAGACGGCTGCGCAGGCGGCGGAATAGTGCGGGTTTTGCTGCGCCTGCACGCTGTGTGCCGCGTTTGCAAAGCGCGGAAAACTTGCTAAGGCAGGCGCGAGTTCATTCCAGCAGAGGATTCCCGCCCATGAGCAGCATCATCGACATTCACGCCCGCGAAATTCTGGACAGCCGGGGCAATCCCACGGTTGAGGTCGATGTGACGCTGGAGGATGGCACCATGGGCCGCGCGGCGGTGCCGTCTGGCGCCTCTACCGGCGCGCATGAGGCGGTCGAGCGGCGCGATGGCGACAAGGCGCGCTATCTGGGCAAGGGCGTGCTGGAGGCGGTGGCCGCCGTCAATGGCGAGATCGCCGAGGCGCTGGCGGGCATGGATGCAAGCGAACAAGTCTCGCTCGACATGGCGATGATCGAGTTGGATGGCACGCACAACAAGGGTCGGCTGGGGGCCAATGCGATTCTTGGCGTGAGCCTTGCCTGTGCCAAGGCGGCGGCGGATTATGCGGGCCAGCCGCTCTATCGCTATGTGGGGGGCACGTCGGCCCGCGTTCTGCCGGTGCCGATGATGAACATCATCAACGGCGGCGAGCATGCCGACAACCCGATTGATATTCAGGAATTCATGATCCTGCCGGTGGCGGCGGAAAATATCCGCGATGCTGTGCGCATGGGGTCGGAGGTGTTTCACACGCTGAAAAAGGAACTGTCGGCGGCGGGGCTGGCGACGGGTGTGGGCGACGAGGGAGGCTTTGCCCCCAATCTGTCGAGCACGCGCGACGCGCTGGATTTTATTCTCAAGTCGATCGAGAAGGCCGGCTATCGCCCCGGCGAGGAGATTTATCTGGGCCTCGATTGTGCCGCGACGGAGTATTTCAAAGGCGGCAAGTATGAAATTTCCGGCGAGGGTCTGAGCCTGACCAGCGCCGAAAATGTTGCCTATCTGCAATCGTTGGTGGCGGATTATCCGATCATTTCCATCGAGGACGGCATGGCCGAGGACGATTGGGAGGGCTGGCGCGCGTTGACCGAGGCGCTGGGCGACAAGGTGCAATTGGTGGGTGATGACCTTTTCGTCACCAACCCCGAACGTCTCGCGATGGGAATCGAGCGTGGCTGCGCCAATTCCATGCTGGTCAAGGTCAACCAGATCGGCACGCTGACCGAGACGTTGCAAGCGGTCGATATGGCGCATCGTGCGCGCATGACCAATGTGATGTCGCACCGTTCAGGCGAGACCGAGGATGCCACCATTGCCGATCTGGCCGTGGCCACCAATTGCGGGCAGATCAAGACCGGCAGTCTGGCGCGGTCGGACCGGCTGGCGAAATACAACCAGTTGATCCGGATCGAGGAAATGCTGGGCGAGACCGCGATTTATGCGGGGCGTTCGATCCTGAAGTAAGCCGGGCGCGGCAAAGGGCGGAAAATTGAAAATTCTCCGGGGCGGAATTTTTTCAAAATTCCGTTCCGCCCTGCGCGGCGCTGTCAGTGCAGCAGTGCCTCGGCCCCTGCCGCAAGTGACAGGATGATGGTCACGGTCAGCAGGACCGAGAGGGCGCCCAGAATGAGGCCGACGACGGTGACAAGGCCGTCACGTTCGACGATGCCCACGCCCACGGTAAAGAGCGAGAGCGCCGGGAACCAGCCGCTGAGCGGCACCGGAAGAAAGAGTGCGAAGGCGAACACCAAGAGCACAAGCCCAAGCGGGCGTTCGTTCCGGCGCGAGAAAAGCTTGATGTAGCGCGGCCTCAGGATGCGTTCGAGCCGGCGGGTAACGGGCCGCAGCCGCAGCACGCC
>JBLRXE010000303.1:0-3597 GCA_047920895.1 Roseovarius sp. | reverse complement strand
GTCTTTGACCGCACCGATGCCCTGCGTTGGCTGGGGCGCGTGGCAGAGCATGCCGAGCGCCTGACCCTGCATGCCGAAGAGGCCAAGACCATTCCATGACAAAGGCCCGTGCGGTCACACGGGCCTTAGCCTGAAAACTCTCTGATATCAGAGGCTCGCGTCGAGCGCCGCCACGATGGCATCGCCCATTTCCGAGGTCGAGACCGGCGTCACACCGTCCTCGCCCAAGAGGTCGGCGGTGCGCAAGCCGTCCGCCAGCACCTGTTCCACGGCCTTTTCCACACGGGTCGCCTCGTCCCCCATGTCGAAGGAATAGCGCAACGCCATGGCAAAGCTGAGGATACAGGCGATCGGATTGGCCTTGCCCTGACCGGCAATATCAGGCGCAGAGCCATGCACCGGCTCATAGAGCGCCTTGGGCCGGCCATTGGCCATCGGCAGGCCGAGCGACGCCGAGGGCAGCATGCCAAGCGATCCGGTCAGCATCGCCGCCGCATCCGACAGCAGGTCGCCAAAGAGGTTGTCGGTCACGATCACGTCGAACTGCTTGGGCCAGCGGCAGAGCTGCATCGCGCCCGCGTCCGCATACATATGGCTCAGCTCCACATCGGGGTAATCCGCGTCATGCACCTTTTGCACGACCTCGCGCCAGAGCACGCCGGATTCCATCACATTGGCCTTTTCCATCGAACAGACCCGGTTGCTCCGCTTGCGCGCCAATTCGAACGCGGCGCGCGCCACGCGGTCGATCTCGCTCTCGGTGTAGCGTTGCGTGTTGATGCCCACGCGCTCGTTGCCTTCGGTGAAAATGCCGCGCGGCTCGCCGAAATAGATGCCGCTCGTCAGTTCCCGCACGATCATGATGTCGAGACCGGCCACCACATCCCGCTTGAGGCTGGAAAAATCCGCCAGTGCATCAAAGCATTGCGCCGGGCGCAGATTGGCAAAGAGGTCCATTTCCTTGCGCAGGCGCAAGAGGCCGCGCTCGGGCTTGACGCTGAAATCAAGGCTGTCGTATTTCGGTCCGCCCACGGCGCCCAAGAGCACGGCATCGACCTCTTGCGCCTTTGCCATCGTGTCGTCATGCAGCGGCGTGCCGTGCTTGTCATAGGCGGCACCGCCCACCAGATCCTCGGACACGTCAAACACCAGCCCCCGCTTGGCCCCGAACCAGTCGATGATCTTGACCACCTCGGCCATGACCTCGGGGCCGATCCCGTCACCGGGCAGAATAAGAAGCGATGGGTTGCTCATGGGGCGTTTCCTTGGCTTGCGTTGGATGTTGTCTGTTGGCCTATACGCAAGCCCCGGAATGGTCAAGAAACCCCGATGTTACGGCAGGCTCAGATCGACCCAGACCAGCCGGTGACGGCTGGCTGTGGCGGCTAACTCCCCCTCTGGCGTGCCCTCGGGCGGCCAATGCACGCCTGCACCCGTAACGCTCAGATCGGCGGCGGGCAGGATATAGGACACCCGCCGCGCGCCGGGGCCGGGGGGGGGCCAGTGGACGGTGTGTCGTCGCGCGGCCTCTGGCCCCGGTCCGGGGCGCATCGGGCGCGGGTCTTGCAGGCGCGGATCGGCCAGCAGAGCGCGCAGCACCTCGGGCCGCCCCGCGTCCGCCTCAGGGTCAAGATTGGCGTGGCCCATAATCACGAACCGCCCCTGCGGCGGTGGCCCGAACGCGCCATCAAGGTAGAGCTGCCAGAACCGGATTTCATCATGGTTGCGCCGCCCGTTCATATCCTCGGGGCCATCAAAGACCGGCGGCGTGGCATGAAATGTCATCACCTGCAACGGCCCCGACGGCAGCAGCACCGGCACCACCCAATGCCCGCGCGACGACAGTCGCTGCACCGCCCGAGCCGCCTGTGACGGGAAAGGGCGGCCACTCATCTCTGGCAAGAGCGCACCGGGCAGATCGCGCCACAACAGCGCGCTGAAATCCTGCGCGCCCGCGGGGTCCAGCGGGTAGCGTGACAAGAGCGCCATGCCGCCCTGACCGGCAAAGGCGCCAAACCCCTGGGCATCGCGCGGCCCGCCGCGCCGCCCGTCGCCATCCATGTCGATCCCGGTGGCCAGGCCCGCATTTGAAGGCTGGGCAAAGAGGTGGTCGTACCGCGGCCCGCCCCCCTCTGCGATGAGGTCGCGCAGCGCGGTCAGCGCAAGCAGGTCGAGATCGTAATCCACCCCCTGCAAGGTCAGGACATCAGGCCGGGTTTGCGCCAGCACCTGCACGATTGCCGCAATCTGCGCATCCCCGCCGCCCCGTAGATCACGCAAGAGCAATCCCGGCCCGGCGCGTTCGAGGTCCGTATTCCAGCTTGCGAGGCGCAGCGTGTCGGATCGTGCGGGCAGGGCGCAGAGCAGGACGGCCATCCAAGCCGCGATCAGGCGCCTTGCAATGTCTTGGCCGACCGCGCGTCGCCCTCGGCATAGGCGCGGCGGCGCTTGTCCTCGATCATGTCGGCGATCCGGCTCATGGCGATGCCGCGCATCAACATGCTGGCAGGAAGAAAGGCCCATGCGGTCATCGTCCAGATCAGGGTTTGCGGTTGCGCGATCGAAATCGGATCAATTATGCCCGATGCCGCGCGCACCGCTGCTGGAATCAAGAATGGCAGCAAAGAGCCTAACACAATGTTAAGACCCGCATCCCGACGCAAGCGGTGCAGCACATCGCCGCCCCCCGTGGGATCAAAGAGCGGCAGGTTGATCCAGACATTGAACGCGCCCGACCGTGCCGGCCAGCTGAAAAACCGCACCAGCGTCAGGAAATGGAGGACCATCACCAGAGACACCGTGTAGGAGATGCCCGAAGCGATCCGCACCATCTCGATCAGCGCGGCATCGGCATCGGCGGGCATCATCAGCACCACGAGGCGCACCGGCGAATAGGGGAAATCAATCGCCTCACCCAGACCCCGGCCCAATTGCGTCAGCCACTCGGTCGCGCGGGTCGGGTCAGTGGTGCCGCGCAGGATCAGCGACAGTGCCACGAGGATGACCGCCAGAGCTAAGAACTTGCTGCGGTTGAAGGGGGGAGCAAAGCGGAATTCGATGATGCTGGGATATCGGCCGTAATATTCGATAAAGGCCAAGAAGCCCGCAAGGATCGACAGCACGATCACGATCTGCGCCGTGTCCGCACCTGTCGAGGGCACGACCAGCGAGGGCGTTGCAACCAGAGTCGCAATCATTATGGCCCGCGCGAGCGCGCCTGGAATCAGTGAAAACACTGCCCGTTCCCCTTCAACTTGGTCGGTCGCGATACTCTGCCGCGCCCTTGTTCCAACTTGATCCCACATTTTACGGCGGGTTGCCTCAATCCTGCCCAACTTTTGCCTTCTTTCACCACCTACCACAAGCACTCGGTTAATGAGACGAAAGATTTACGGCCAATTGAGGGTGTAAGTGGTGCAGGATTGCATCAAACTTGGTTCAGCTTTGTGGCGTAATGGACTGTAAATACTGTATCTTGTGGAATGGGCCGGGGCAGGCACAAGTCCCTTGGCAAAAACAAAACGCCGCGGATCACTCCGCGGCGTCTTTTTCTGTCATATGCCCCGATTTACACCCAAGGGCGCGCCTGCGCGGCTT
>JBLRXE010000302.1:0-3598 GCA_047920895.1 Roseovarius sp. | reverse complement strand
CCTGCGCCACGGCGAGCGCGGCGAGCTCGTGGTCGAGGCGACCGCCGAACACGCCGACCACGATCATCGTGGTGGCGCCGCGAGCCGCGGCCTCGTCGAGCGCCAGTTCCAGGTCGAGCACGTCCTTGTCGCGCGGGTGCCGACGCACCTCGGCGGCGGCGTGGCGCCGGCGCCCGTCTGCCTCGAGACGGCCCTTTGTTTTCGCGGCACGCTCGCTGCCCCCCGGACATGACAAGGCCCGCCACCGGAACACCGGGGCGGACCTTGAAATAGCACGCGCCTCACTCAGACAAAAAACTGCGCGCCATTGGCCGAAATGGTCGATCCGTTGATAAAGCTGGCATCCTCGGACACAAGGAAAGTCACGCAGCGCGCGATTTCCTCAGGTTCGCCCAGACGACCTGCCGGAATCATGCCGATGATCTTTTCACGCACCGCTTCGGGCACGGCCATGACCATTTCCGTGGCGATATAGCCGGGGCAGATGGCATTGGCGGTGATGCCCTTGGCCGCGCCCTCTTGCGCCAGCGATTTGATGATGCCCAGATCGCCCGCCTTGGTCGCGGCATAGTTGACCTGACCGAACTGACCCTTTTGCCCGTTGATCGAGGAAATCACCACGATCCGGCCAAAGCCACGGTCGCGCATCCCCGACCAGACCGGATGCACGGTGTTGAACACGCCCGTCAGGTTGGTGTCGATCACCTCTTTCCACTGCTGCGGCGTCATCTTGTGGAACGGCGCATCGCGGGTGATGCCGGCGTTGGCGATCACGATGTCGATCGGGCCCAAGTCCGCCTCGACACTGGCGATTCCCTCTTTGGAGCTGTCATAGTCCGCCACGTTCCATTTATAGGTCTTGATGCCGGTTTCCTCGGTGAACTTGGCGGCGGCCTCATCATTGCCGGCATAGGTCGCGGCGACGGTATAGCCCTCCTCCTTGAGCGCCTTGGAAATGGCGGCGCCGATTCCACGAGAGCCCCCGGTAACGAGTGCGGTTCTTGCCATGGTATCCTCCAATATGGCTGGTGTGTTGAAACTTGGTTACTGTCTTGGATCAAGTTGCGCAATATTATTGCGCGATAAATTATTATTGCTCGATAAATTTTCCGCGATGCCTATGACTCCGACACTGCATGAAAAAGGGCACCACGCGGGGTGCCCTTGATCCTCCCCCAGAGACCGTGCTGGTGCCTCAGGGCCTTTCAACGCAGAGCGCAACGCCCATGCCGCCGCCGATGCAGAGCGTGGCTAAACCGCGCTTGGCATCGCGGCGCTTCATCTCGAACAGCAGCGTGTTCAGCACCCGGCAGCCCGAGGCGCCAATCGGGTGGCCGATGGCAATCGCGCCGCCATTGACGTTGACGATGGCCGGGTCCCAACCCATGTCCTTGTTGACCGCGCAGGCCTGCGCGGCAAAGGCCTCGTTTGCCTCGACCAGATCAAGATCGGCAACGGTCCAGCCAGCCTTGGCCAGCGCCTTGCGGCTGGCATGGATCGGACCCACGCCCATGATCGACGGATCAAGACCGGCGGTGGCATAGGAGGCGATGCGCGCCAGCGGCTCAATCCCGCGCCGCTCGGCCTCATCGGCGCTCATCAGCAATGTGGCTGCGGCCCCGTCATTGAGACCGGAGGCATTGGCCGCCGTGACCGAGCCATCCTTGGTGAAGGCGGGGCGCAGTTTCTGCATGACTTCGATGGTGGCGCCGTGGCGGATGTATTCATCCTTGTCGACGATGATATCGCCCTTGCGCGTCTTGACGGTAAAGGCGATCACCTCGTCGTCGAACTTGCCCGCCTTTTGCGCGGCTTCGGCCTTGTTCTGGCTGGCCACGGCGAATTCATCCTGCATCTCGCGGGTGATCTGCCACTGGTCGGCCACGTTCTCTGCGGTCTGGCCCATGTGATAGCCGTTGAACGCATCCCACAGACCGTCGCGGATCATCGTGTCGATATAGGTCATGTCCCCCATCTTGTGACCGGCACGCAGATAGGCGGCATGGGGGCTGAGTGTCATGTTTTCCTGACCACCGGCGCAGACGATAGCGGCATCGCCCAGCTGGATGTGCTGTGCGGCCAGCGCCACGGCCCGCAGGCCCGAGCCACAGACCTGATTGATGCTCCAGGCTGCGGATTCAATCGGCAGACCGGCGTTGATATGCGCCTGACGCGCCGGGTTCTGGCCCTGTGCGGCGGTCAGCACCTGACCCAGGATCGTTTCGGACACTTCGCCCTTTTCAATACCCGCGCGGGCGACAACCGCCTCAAGCACGGCGGCGCCCAGATCATGCGCCGGGGTATTGGCGAATGCGCCGCCAAAGGATCCGACAGCGGTGCGTGCTGCGGATGCGATTACTACATTGGTCATTTGTGTCCTCCACCAGGATTTGCCCGGATCGGAGCATGGCACAGGGGTGTTACATTTTCATGCACATCCCCTCTGTCACCTCCGCCGTTACGCAGCGTCATATCGTAGGTGCCGCACTGCGGCAACGGGCGGAGTGTCACATTCAAGCGGTGGCGCGGTCAAGGGCGGTGTCAAGCCAGGGGGGCCGCACCGTGGGCGCGCCAAAGTAATAGCCCTGCAAACAGTCGATCCCCAGCGCCGCGAGATAAGCGGCATCCTCTGGCTTCTCGACGCTTTCGGCCACTGTCACCATGTCGAATTGCTGGCCGATGCAGGCGAGGGCGGCGGTCAGCACCTGATTGTCGGGATCGGTGGCGATGCCGCGCACGAATTGCCCGTCGATCTTGAGGATGTCGAAATAGAACTCCTTGAGAAACCGGAAAGAGGTATAGCCCGCCCCGAAATCATCCAGCGCAAAGCTGATTCCCCGCGCTTGCAGATCCTTCATGAAGCCGGTGACAAGCTCGGGCACCAGCATCGCCGAGCTTTCGGTGATCTCCAGAATGAGCCGCTCGCCGATGGTGGGATCGTCGCTCAACCCCTTTTTAAGGGTCCGCATCCAGCGCGAATAGCCGATCGAGCGCGCCGACATGTTGATGGCCAGCCGCAGGTCGGGATAGTTGATCAGCGTGCGCAGCCCCTTTTCCAGCGCCAGACAGTCGATGATCCGCCCGGTTTCCGTCACCTCGATCTGGGTGATGAAATCCTTGGCGGGAATCACCCGCCCCGTGGCATCGAGAACGCGAATCAGCCCCTCGTAGAACGCAGGTCGGTCCTGTTGCCGCGCAGGCACCACCGCCTGATAGGCCAGCAGCACCTGTTTGTGATGCACCGCCTGATTGACCATGTCGAGCACCGAACGGTCCCGCGCCGACACCGCATAGGACAGCGGCGTGTCGAACCCCGCCGGAATATCGGCCCATTTGTGTTTCTGTCCCATTTGCCCCTCCGGAACGCCTGTTCTCAAACTGGGGCAGATGGCTTAAGGATCGCTTAAAGCGCGCATTTGAACGATCTTGCGTGCACGCCGGGCCAGAGGGGGGATACCAAGGAGCGTTGTGGCTGGGTCAGTGACGATCCGCTTTACCTGTCCTATCACGATACCGAATGGGGCGTGCCCGAATATGACAGTCGCACGCTCTGGGAAAAACTTATCCTCGACGGGTTTCAAGCGGGGCTGAGCTGGAT
>JBLRXE010000301.1:0-3613 GCA_047920895.1 Roseovarius sp. | reverse complement strand
GCCGCGCCAATTGCGCCTCTGTCAAGGGCGCGCGCCACGGCTCGAACGCCGCCACGGCGCGTGCGGCCAACCCATTGAGCGCGCCCTGATCCCCCACCGGCACCAGCGCCAGAAACCGGCCCAGCGCCGCAATCTCCAACCCGTCCAGCGTGACCGCCGCCTCACCCGCGCAAAACCGCTCGAACGCGGCCATCAACCCCGCCTCTCCCTGCCCTTCGGCCAAGGCAAAGGGCGGCTTGATCGTCGCATGCAGCCCGTATTTGCGCGGGGTCTCGGTGATCTCGGCGACCGGAGCGGGCAGGCCCGGCACCTCTGGATGCGCCACGGCGCAACCTCGCGCCCCATCCCATCCCAACCACGCCGCGCCAAAGGCGGCAAATGCCCCCTCGGCGGGCGTGACATAAACTGCGTAACGGTGAAACTCCATGATCTCTCTCGTCGGGTTGCCGTGACTTGCCAGAAAAGCGTGACATCCCAATGACACAAGACATCATTCTCGCCAATGCCCTCCTGGTCCTGCCGGACGCGGTGCACCCCGGATCGCTCCACCTGCGGGGGGGTAAAATCACCGCGATCGACAGCGGCACGCACCTGCCACCGGGGGCCGAGGACTGTGGCGGTGATTACCTCGCCCCCGGTCTGATCGAACTGCACACCGACAATCTGGAGCGCCACATCCAACCCCGCCCCAAGGTTGATTGGCCACACAATGCCGCCATCCTCGCCCATGACGCGGAACTGGCCAGCGTGGGCATCACCACCGTATTCGACGCGATGCGCGTGGGCTCCATCCCCACCGGCATCGGGCGCTACGGCAAATATGCGCGCGGTCTCGCCAACGAGCTTCTCAGCCTGCGCGCCGAGGATGCCCTCAAGATCAGCCACTTCCTCCACCTGCGCGCCGAGGTCTGCTCGGAAACGCTGGAAGAGGAAATGGAGGAATTCGGCCCCGAGGACCGCGTCGGCATCGTCAGCCTGATGGACCACACGCCGGGTCAGCGCCAATTCCGCGACCTGACGAAACTGGAGGCCTATGTAAAAGGCAAACACGGCATGGACGACGCAGGCTTTGCCGCGCATGTGACCCAACTCAAGGCGCTGCGCGCCGCCCATGGCGACCGGCACGAGGCCGCCGCCGTCGCCCATGCCGCCCGCTATGGCGCGGTATTGGCCAGCCATGACGACACGACCGAGGATCAGGTTGCCGTCTCTCAAGGCTACGGCATCCGTCTGGCCGAGTTTCCCACCACGACCGAGGCCGCCCGCGCCTGCCATGCCCACGCCATCAGCGTCATCATGGGCGCGCCCAACCTGATCCGGGGCGGCTCTCATTCCGGCAATGTCGCAGCGGCGGAACTGGCCGATCTGGGCTATCTCGACATTCTCTCGTCGGATTATGTGCCCTCTGCCCTGCTCTTGGGCGCGGTGCAACTGGGCGCACGCTGGGGCGACATGGCGCGCGGGCTGGCCACCGTCACCGCCAATCCCGCCCGCGCCGTGGGCCTCTCGGATCGCGGCCAACTGGCGGTTGACGCCCGTGCCGACCTGATCCGCTTTCGCCTGCGTGGCGGCGCACCGGCGCTGCGGGGTGTCTGGTCGCAAGGCAGGCGCGTCGCCTGAGCCCGCTTTGACAAGGGGTAAATCGGGGCGCATAACAGGCGCGAATTCAATCGCTTGCGCCGGAGGCCCCGATGACCCAACCGCTTTTCACCCTGCCCCAACCGCCCCTCGTGCCGATCACCGGCACGGATCAGGGCTATCCGGTGCAGCGCATCTTCTGCGTCGGGCGCAACTATGCCGCCCACGCGCTCGAAATGGGCAATGAGGTGGACCGCGAAGCGCCCTTCTACTTCAACAAGGCACCCCAAACCCTCTGCCTGAGCGGCGCGAGCATCCCCTACCCGCTGGAAACCTCGGATTGCCATCACGAGATGGAATTCGTCGTGGCCCTCAGCGCCCCAGCCTTTCGCGTCAGCGCCGCAGACGCGATGGACGCGGTTTACGGCTATGCCTGCGGCATCGACCTCACCCGCCGCGACCTGCAAGGCGTGGCCAAGGAAAAACGCCGCCCCTGGGACATCGGCAAGGATTTCGAGAATGCCTCGATCATCGCCCCGCTGACCCCCAAGGCCGAGTTTGGTGCCATCGCGGATCAGGCCATCCGCCTCTCTGTGGATGGGCGCATCGCGCAAGAGGCGACGCTGGCCGATATGATCTGGTCCGTGCCCGAAATCATTGCGCATCTCTCGCGCTTTTACCACCTCGCCCCCGGCGACCTGATCTATACCGGCACGCCCGCAGGCGTCGGCCCCGTGCTGCCCGGCAATACCCTCTTGGGTGAAATTGACGGCCTCGCCCCGCTCGCCCTCACCATCACCGCCGCAGAGTAGACCCGATGACCGAACCGGCCCAAGGCCGCCTCCAACATGTGCCGGTGACGCTCTTTACCATCGTCATGGGCCTCTGCGGCTTTACCCTCGCGCTCCGCGCGGGCGAAAACTCCCTTGGCCTTACGCATGCCGCCTCTTGGGCCGCGCATTGGCTGACCATGGCGGTCTTTGCCGCCGTGGCGCTTGGCTATCTTGCCAAGGCCATCCGCCACCCCGCCGCCGTCGCCGCCGAATGGCGCCACCCGGTCAAACTCGCCTTCTTCCCGGCGATTACCATCGCACTGGTGCTGATGTCCATCGTCATGCTGGTCCCCGCGCCGGGGCTTGCGCATGTGATGTGGCTGATCGCTGTGCCCATGCAACTGGTCCTCACCCTCGCGGTGGTCAGCGGCTGGATCAGCGCCCGCGCCTTTCAACACGGGCACCTCTCGCCCGCATGGTTCATCCCGGCGGTGGGCAATGTGATCGTGGCCATCGCCGGGGTGCCGCTCGGCTACCCGGAGATAAGCTGGTTCTTCACCAGCGTCGGCCTCATCTTCTGGATTGTCCTGCTCACGCTGGTGATGAACCGGCTGATCTTTCACGATCCCCTGCCCGAGCGTTTGCAACCCTCGCTGGTGATCCTGATCGCCCCCCCCTCGGTGGGCTTTCTTGCTTGGGTGGAATTGGTGGGCGGCGTCGATGCCTTCGCCCGCGTGCTCCTGAATTGCGCCTACCTCTTTACGCTCATCGTCGCAGTGCAATTGCCCAAGCTCTTGAAATTGCGGTTTTCTCTGGCCTTCTGGGCGCTCAGCTTTCCGATGGCGGGCGTCACCATCGCCAGCTTTACCTATGCGAACGCGGTCGGCTCTCCGGGGCACCGCCTGATCGGCCTCGGCCTCCTTGCCGCCCTCTGCGTGATCATCGCGGCGCTCCTCTGGCGCACGCTCAAGGCCCTGCGCGCGGATGCCATCTTTCAGCCGGATTGACAGGGCCGGGGCTCAATCACAGCGAACCCCGGCGCCCCCTCACCCCAACAACCGCCGCGCGATCACCTGCGCCTGAATCTCTGCCGCACCCTCAAAGATATTGAGAATCCGCGCATCACACAGAATCCGGCTGATCTTGTATTCCAGCGCAAAGCCGTTGCCGCCATGGATCTGCAATCCGTTATCCGCCGCAGACCACGCCACGCGCGCCCCCAACAGCTTGGCCATCCCCGCCTCCAGATCACACCGCCGCCC
>JBLRXE010000300.1:0-3615 GCA_047920895.1 Roseovarius sp. | reverse complement strand
GTTCGAACTCGGATTTCTTGATCTGCCGCGAGGCCCCGGTCAGGTCCGGGTGCGCGGTTCCCACGCCGGCGCAGAACAGTCTCATGCCGCCGCCGGTGCCGGTCGATTCGACGATGGGCGAGGGTGCGCCGGTGATGTTCGAAAACTGTTCGGCAACAGCCTGTGTATAAGGGAAAACGGTGGATGAGCCGACGATCCGGATTTCGTCGCGCGCTTGGGCCGCGCCAGCGGCGAGCGCCGTCAGGGCCAGGGCGGAAACGGTGGATTTGAACAGCATGACTTGCTCCTGGGTTCAGTAGTTCGGTTTCACGGGACGCCCAGACGGGGGCGACCTCTGGCCCAGCACTAGGCGAGATCCACAACGCTTTTGTTACATATTTGTAACGGTTTTATGACGCTGGCAAAAGTTGTGAGTTTTACGGGTTTTTTCCGGCCATGGGCCGCGCTCAGACCTTCTGCCGCTCCCATTGCGGCAGAATCACCGAAAATTCGCTGCCCGCACCCGGTGTGGAGGAAATACGGAGCCGTCCGCGGTGACGGTTGACGATATGTTTGACGATGGCAAGGCCAAGCCCCGTGCCCCCCATCTCGCGCGAGCGGTGGGCATCGACGCGGTAGAACCGTTCGGTCAGGCGGGGGATATGCAGCGGGTCGATGCCAGCTCCGCGATCGCAGACCCGTGCGAGAATGGCGGGCGCGCGCAGCGTGGCATCGCGCGGGATACGCTCCAGCGTGATCGTGATGTGGTTATTCTTGCCGCCATATTTGATTGCGTTTTCGACGAGGTTGGTAAAGACCTGCTGCAACTGGTCGTCATTGCCGCGCACCACCATGCCCTCGGGCGGATCAAAACCGATATCACAGGCGCGCTCACGCGCCAGCGGACGCAGGGCATGCAGAACCGACCCGATCACCTGCCCCAGATCGACCTCATCGCGCGGGCGCACGCGCTCTTCGCTCTCGACCCGGCTGAGCGACAGAAGGTCGCGCACAAGGCGCTCCATCCGCGCCGCCTCGGATTGCATGATCCCGAGAAAGCGGTCGATGGCGGCCTGATCATGGCGCGCGGGCCCTTGCAGCGTTTCGATAAAACCCATCAGCGCCGTCAGCGGCGTGCGCAATTCATGGCTGACATTGGCCACAAAATCGCGGCGCATCTGCGCGGCCTGCTCGCGTTCGGTCAGATCCTCGAAACAGACAAGCGTGCCGCGCGCATCCGTCGTTTCCACATAGCCCACATGCACCTGAAAGCTGCTGTCGCGGCCTGCCTCGGAGGTCTGATAGCTGATCCTGCGCGGCTGTGCGTCGCGCAACGTGGCCTCGATCGCCTCGAGCACATCGGGCTGGCGCAGGGCGGTCAATAAATGCCGCCCCTCAAGCCCCTGCCCCAGCATGTCGCGCGCGCCCTGATTGGCGGCGATGATCCGGTCCTCAGGCCCCACCAGAATGGCAGCCATCGGAATACCGGCAAGAACCGTGGCCAGCCCCTGCATCGCCGCTCAGAGCGCCGTCAGACCGGCGCGATACCGGCGCATGTTCTGTTGGTAGTGCAGCGCCGTGGCGCGCAGGTTGGCAATTGCCGCCTCATCCAGACTGCGCACCACCCGTCCCGGCGCGCCCATCACGAGGCTGCCTTCGGGGATGTCCTTGCCCTCGGTGATCAGCGCGCCCGCGCCAATCAGGCTGTTGCGCCCGATGCGCGCGCCGTTGAGCACCGTAGCCCCCATGCCGATCAGCACGTTTTCCTCAAGGATACAACCATGCAGCATCGCCTTGTGCCCGATGGTGCAGCCCGACCCGATCACCAGCGGATAGCCCATATCGGTGTGCATGACGCAATTTTCCTGCACATTGCTGCCCGCACCCACGCGGATTTCCTCATTGTCGCCGCGCAGGGTGCAGCCGAACCAGACCGAGGCCAGATCCTCGATTACCACCTTGCCGATCAGGTTCGCATCGGGGGCGATCCAGGTGTCTTGGGCAATCTGCGGCGCATGGCCGTCGAGTGTATAGAGCGTCATTGCGTGTCCTCGAATTCGGTTTGCAGCGCGCGCACATGGGCGGTCAGCCCCGGCTGCTGGCTGCGGCGCAGGCGGGTGGCCTCGATGATGGTCTTGAGCCGCGTCTCGGTGGCGTCGAGATCGTCATTCACCAGCACGAAATCGTAACCATCCCAATGGCTGATCTCGTCCCAGCTTTTCTCCATCCGCTTGGCGATGACCTCGGGCGTATCCTGCCCGCGTGTTTCCAGCCTGCGGTGCAATTCGCGGATCGAGGGCGGCAACAGAAAGATCGAGAGCGTATGCGCGCCAAGGGCCGAGTTGCGGATCTGCTGTGCGCCCTGCCAGTCGATATCAAAGAGCACGTCGCGGCCTGCGTCGATCGCCGCCTGAACCGGGCCGCGCGGGCTTCCGTAGAAATTGCCGAAAACATGCGCATGTTCCAGCATCTCGCCCGCCGCCACATCCTGTTTGAACTGCTGCTGGCTCATGAAATGGTAATCCTGCCCGTCCACCTCGCCGGGGCGCGGCGGCCGGGTGGTGGCCGAGACCGAAAAGGCAATGGTTTCGTCCCAGTCGCGCAGCCGCCGCGACAGGGTGGATTTGCCCGCGCCCGAAGGCGAGGAGAGGATGATCAAGAGGCCCCTGCGGTTGCTCATGCTGTCCCCTGCCCTTCTTCTTGGTGAAAATACTCAAATTCCGCCTGTGCGGCCCCTGCGTCATTCGACATTCTGCACCTGTTCGCGCATCTGGTCGATGACGGTCTTGAGGTTGAGCCCGATCTCGGTCAGCCCGCTGTGCTGCGCCTTGGAGCAGAGCGTATTGGCCTCGCGGTTGAATTCCTGACTGAGAAAGTCGATCTTGCGCCCGACTGGCACGCCGGCATGCAGCAAGGCGCGCGCCGCTGTCACATGGGCGCGCAGGCGGTCCAGTTCCTCGGTCACGTCCAGTTTGACCGCCATCAGCGCCAGTTCCTGCGCCAGTCGCGCGGGATCAAGATCGGTGGCGGTGGCGCGCAGCCGCGCGAGCGCCATTTGGTGACTGCGCGCGATGTCGGCGCTACGTTGCGCGAGCAGGTCTTGGGCGGTTTGCGTGAGGCGCGCGATCTCGTCCAGTTGAGCGTGCAGCACTTTGGCCAGCGCCGCGCCCTCGGTGCCGCGCATGGCCAGAAAATCCGCCAACACCGGCTCGAAATCGGCCAGCAGCGCCGCGCAGAGGGCGCTTGTGTCGGTCTCGCCGGTGCCCGCCTTCAACACGTCGCGCAGCGACAGGATGTCGGCGGCGGTGGCGGGGGCAAGCGACAGGCCGCAGGCCATGGCGCGATCCTCGATCAGCGCCATGGCGCGCAGCACATCATCAAGCCGGTCGGGGTTCACCGCCAATTGGCCGCTGGCATCCGCGCTGGTCAGGCGCAGGGTGAGAGAGACATTGCCGCGTGTGAGCGCCTGCCCCAGTCTGGCGCGCAAACCCGTTTCCAGCCCCTCGATCCAATCCGGCACGCGCAGGCGCAGATCCAGCCCCTTGCCATTCACGCCGCGCAATTCCCATGTCCAGCTATGGCCCGGAACGGCCCCCTTGGCCGTGGCAAAAGCGGTCATCGACTGGATCATCGTCA
>JBLRXE010000299.1:0-3622 GCA_047920895.1 Roseovarius sp. | reverse complement strand
GGCTGCTCGGTTGCCGCCAGATGCGCGCCCTTGGATTTCAGGTGAGTGACGATAGCCTGCAGATCGCTGAGACTGCGGGCCAGCCGGTCAATGCGCGTGACGACCAGCGTTTCTCCTGGGTGGATGAAGTCGAGGATCGTCTTGAGCTCGGGTCGTCCCTCCAGGCTGGTCCCGCTCTTTTGCTCGGTGCGGACCATGCCGCACCCGGCCGCTTTCAAGGCAGCAATCTGCGCATCGAGGTTCTGTTCGACGGTCGAGGTGCGCGCGTACCCGATTTTGGCCTGATAAGTGTTCATTTTGGGTGTGCCTCTGGCATTATCTGTTCATTATCTCGAAACAGACCCAAAGTGAACAGAAAAATGGGAGCTTTCACTGTTCATGCGCGCCGTCATTACGGGTATACTCTAAGTGACGTATCTAGCCCTCCATAACCCAACGTGATGTCCGCCGTGTCTTTTGCCTCTGCAGTTTCACAAACCGCTCACTGACAACATCGGCGTGGATTTCATCATGAGCCCAGTCGACGTATCCGGCTTCCTCTGCCCAATCGTGTTCTGGGTGCTTCGCATCCCCACGCGCTTCCTTGAAGACTTCGTACATCGGCGGGCCTCCGATATCTTCTGGCGGGGTTGCCCACTGACCGCCCACAAAACGCGGCAAAGGTTCATTCGGCACGACTGGACGCTTTGAGATCAACTCAACGCGATGCGCCCAGTCATCCCCGAAATCGTAGGTGTAGATCACGGGCGGAACCTTGTTGTTCAAAAAGAACTCCAGCTTCTTCGTGGTGACCTCCATCACCGGCGGGCCGAACATCGGCTCGATCCAGAAGTCCTCGTTTTTCATCTGGTATTTCCGGTCACCAATCTCGAAATCCCACAGGTGCATATCGTACCACAGGAAAGCCGCCTGAATGGCATCGTGCAAGTGTGGGAGGGTCTTGTCCGACCTGATCTCGATCTCCCGCCACGGGGCGGGGTCGACATCTTCAAGGGTGACTTTCAGTCGTAGGACCTGAGGTTCTTTCTTAGCCATGAGCGCCTCTATGCGGCCAAAGGTCCAAAATCGATCCGCTTATCCAGATCGACCTCGAAGCGGCCATAAGGGTTAATGTGTAGATAGATGAGCGGGGACAGGCCGCGATAGTCCTCTGGGGACAAGCGTGCGACCACATTGGGGTTGCGCAGGACGGATTGCACCATTCGCGTGTTCACGTAGACCAATGACGACTGTAACAGGTGCAGCGCATGTGCGGCGGTTTCCTGGTCCCGTACTCGGTTGGTGGCAATCTCACCACCCTTGCCGAAGAACACGAAGCTGTTGGCGCTGTTCCAGTTTTCCACGACGTTCAGCCCTTCGTGAATTTCCCGGCGGAACGCCTCGGACCGAAGGTATCGGCACAGGAATATCGTCTTGATGGCGCGGCCAAGCTCAGCGAGCGCCTTGTAGGTGGGGTGCATCACATCCGATCGCGCAAACCGGCGCAGGATGGCTTCGGGGTCAGCCGTTCCATGCCGCATGGCGGCTGCGTATTTGACCATTTCATCATACTGCCGTTCGATCTCACCCCAATCGATCACGCCTGACAGAATTGGCAACAGATTAGGCAGTTGCCCTCGCATACCCGCACTCGGAAGGGCGAGTTTTTGGCGCGCGATGGCTTTGAGACGTGGCGCAAGCTCAAATCCCAGAAGATGGCAAAAAGCAAAACCGACAGCGCTTTGTCCGTGGCTGTCTACATACTGCCGCTGGATTTCCATGTCAGTGCAGTGCCGCAAGACGCCCTCAATCATGGCGGCTACCTCGGAGGACGAACAGCGTTTCAGCTGCGAATAAATGCAAGTCGCCTGCCGCTCGACATGCCAATAGATCATGACGCCACGCCCGCCATAGCGTGCATGCCATTCCGTCATCAGGTTGCGGTCCCAGGCCCCGAACTTGGTAGAATCCCCGGCACAGGTCGTGCCCGGCGTACCCCAAACGTCCGGGTTGCGGATTTCCAACGTCGCATTCGCAACCTGTGCACACGCCGCCTTTAGGGAAGCAGGGTCAATATAGCGCCGCCGGATATGCAAGAGTTCGTCATAACTGACATCGGGAGAACCGGCGGCCACGCGTTTCAAGCCCGCGTTGGTTCCCAAGCCGTAAAGGCAGAGCAGCAAGCGTTGATCTCGCACGACAGCTGGCAAAGCCTCCCGGCTGGCCGAGGTCTGAAAGCTGTTCAGAAACTCTGTGTCGAGGGCGGTTTCCTTGAGAACATCCAAAAGCCCGGTCATCGGCCAAGCCCGGGCAACCTCGGCTTTCAGTGTCGCCAAACCAGTCGGCTCCGGAACCGGCGCCAGCGGCGTTACGGAAATCCGGTTCTCCCCGCCCCACCGCAGGCGCACTTTGTCATTGTCAGGCAAGGTTGCATTCAGCAGGTGAAGCTCCTGTTCCAGGTCCGCCTTCACGCCCGCGACAAAGCTCTGCCCGTCACGTGACAGCCCCAGATCGGCATAGTAGGCGTCTCGGCGCGCGGCAAAGTCCCCCGGCAGATCATCATCCGGATTGCGGTACCGGTCCGCGCCCTCAATCCAGATTTCTTTGGCACGGATGCGTTCCCGCAGTTGCGTCAGCACACAGAGCTCAAAGGACACAACATTGACCCGGCCGTTCTCGTCAATGAGTGTGTTGCGCCATTTCCCGGGTATAATCCCTGCTGGAGTATCATCTTCAGAAACCACCCGGCGACCAGCTTCCGCAAACCGGATAATCTGATCCAAGGCGGATAATATCGGATGCCACATTGCGTTGTTCGACCGAAATCGCAAAGCCCGGAGCAACGGTGGCAACATGCGGCGGTAGTGGCTGGCATATGAGTTGCGCATGGTTTGTTGGATGCGCGTGTCCAAGGCACCCTTGGCGCGATGTTCGTCAATGACTGCCCGGAGCTTACCCGCTCCAGCGATAGGGAAGATAACGTCTTCAATCCGGCCCTCGGGATGATCCAACGCGGCCATGGCGATCTCGACAAGCAACCGTTCCTTGCCGTGAACTGCGCCTATATCGGCCGCGATGCCCTGAATGACCCTGCGGCGCGAGCGTGTTCCCAGACGATGAACCACCTCTAGAAGCAAATCAATGAGGCCGTCGATCAGCTGCGAGCGGCGATGCATCAGGTAGACCGCAAGAAGTCCGAGGCGCTTTTCGGGGGCATGGCGGCGCATTTCCGAGGCGGTTTCACCTTCTACCTGACGCGAAAGCCGCGCAATCCATCCCCGCTCAACCCTATCAAGAACAGCCATTGGTAGATCGAGGCCATCGACAAAGGACACCTTCCTAGCTGCCAGCAACACGCTTTCCAGCGTTGCCGCGCCCACATCATCCTTCAGTCGCTGAAACCCCGTATCGGCTAAAGGCTCCGAGAGCGCCCATTCCAGTTGCTCAGTGGTTTCGGCGTGGAGCAGCGCACCTACACGCATCAGAAAACCATCGCGAAAATCCCGGCGGGCAGCGCGGGCAAGGCGTTCCATGATCTTGTCTGACGGGACAAAAACGCCCAGCTGCCGCGCCTGGTCAAAACCACGTTCGATCCAGTCTGCCAAGGTCAGGTTCTGCCCACCAAGCTGCTCAATCATCCAGG
>JBLRXE010000298.1:0-3625 GCA_047920895.1 Roseovarius sp. | reverse complement strand
CGTCATCTTCGCGCCCGACAAAACGGATATGCCCGGCCTCGATCACCCCCCGGTCGCCCGTCAGCAGCCAATCGCCGCGAAATTTCTCTGCCGTCTCGCGGGGCCGCCCCCAATATTCCAACATCATCGAGGCTGAGCCACGCCGCACCGCAATCTCGCCCTCAGCTTCGGTCACGGCCCCCTCGGCATCAATCACCGCCACCTCATGCCCCGGAACCGCCCGGCCCAGACTGCCCGGCACCGGCGGATAGAGCGCGGCACAGGACGTGCCCACCATGTTGCACTCGGTCTGCCCGTAAAATTCGTTGATCGTCACGCCAAAGGCCCGTCGCCCCCAGTCGAGCATCTCGGCGCCCAGCGGCTCGCCACCACTGGCCACGCTGCGCAATCCGTCAATGCGCGCCTCCGCCGCCTTGAGCATCCGCAGCGCGGTAGGCGGGAAAAACACATTTCTGACAGAAGCTTGCGCGACGATTCTCACGCACTCATCGGGCGAAAACTTGGCCATCCGCGCCGCCACCACCGGCACGCCAATCGCCAGCCCCGGCATCAGCACATCAAAGAGACCGCCAATCCACGCCCAATCCGCAGGCGTCCAGAGGCAATCGCCCGGCTGCCCCAGAAAATCATGGCTCATCTCGACACCGGGCAAATGCCCGTTCAGCACCCGATGCGCATGCAACGCGCCTTTGGGGCTGCCGGTGGTGCCGCTTGTGTAAATCAATACCGCAGGCTCTTCTGCCCCGGTCTCGACGGTCGCAAATGCCCCCTCGGGCAGTTCCTCAGCCTCGGGGATCAACGCCGCCACCCCCGAAAGCGCGGTCAGCATCGCGGCACCCTCGGCATCGGTCACAACCACCTGCGCGCCCGCATCGCCCACCCGGCTGGTCAGGGCATCCTCTTTGAAGAGCTTGAAGAGCGGGATCGAAATCGCCCCGATCTTCCAGATGGCGATATGCGCCGCCGCGCACCAACCGCCCTGAGAGCGCAGCACGCCCACCCGGTCGCCCCGCCGCACACCGCGCGCAACCAGCACCTGCGCCAACCCATCCGCCATCGCCCGCAGCGCGCCATAGCTCACATCGCGCGGCCCCTCGCCCGACAGATCAAGGATCGCCACGCGCGCAGGTTCCACCTCGGCCCAACAGTCGCAAACCTGCGCCGCCATGTTCAAACGCGCCGGAATGTCCCAGCGGAACCCAGCAGCCAGCGCGCCATAAGGCGCAGGCCGCAGCAGGGGGCGCATCCCGCTCATGACGTTGCTCCCGCCACGTTCACATGGGCCACCCGCCCATAGGCATCGACGAAATATTCATAGCGCCCGCAGACCACCACCAACCACAAATCGGCGCTTGTCGCGGGGCGCGCGGCGCAATCGGTGCGCGCAGCGCCCTGCCCCGCCTCGCCGAGATAGCGCGCCGCCACACGCTCGATCACCTTTGTCTCGGTCGTGAGCACCGTCCGCCCCCCGAGCAAGAGCCCGATCCCGGCCACCAGCGCGATCAACGCCAGCACCGGCACAAACAAGAGGCGGCGCGACATGGGATCATTCCCCCAACTGGCTCGATTGCAGATAGAGCATCTGCCGCGCGGTCTCATGCAGGTGGCAACTGACCGAGGCCGGACCTGCCCCCGTCCCGCCGCCCCATTGCGACGCCACATAGCTGCATTTTGCATCGCGATACCCGATCCAGGCCCGTTGCATATCGCGCAGCGCCTCAGCCTGCTTTGGGGCATATTCGGAGGCGTTTACATCGAGATCGGCGGCCCGTTCGATAACCTCCCGATAGACCGCGTTGAGCTGGTCGTCCCAATAGGCCCGTTCGCGGTCCAGACAACCGCCCATGCCAACCGTCGTCTCGCCGCCGGGGCTTTGCTCCATACAAAGCGCCGCCGCCGCCCCGGCGCACCCCATGCCCCCGCCGTCGCGCAGACACATCTCCAGGGGCGCGATATCAAACGCCAGATCCTGCGCCATCCCCGGCGCGGGCAGCATCAATGCGGCAAAGATGATCCCTCTCACCCCATCGCCCCCATCAATTCGCGGCCCACCAGCATACGCCGGATTTCCGACGTGCCTGCGCCGATCTCCATCAGCTTCGCATCGCGGAAAAGGCGCGCCACCGGCGCATCGGCCAGAAATCCCGCGCCGCCCATCGCCTGCACCGCCTGATGCGCCTGCACCATCGCCTGCTCAGAGGCATAGAGACAACAGGCCGCCGCATCCTGCCGGGTCACATCACCACGGTCACAGGCCTTGGCCACCTCATAGACATAGGCCCGCGCCGAATTCATCGCCGTATACATATCCGCGATCTTGCCCTGCATCAGTTGGAAATTCCCGATAGGCTGGCCAAACTGCTTGCGCTCCGCCAGATAGGGCATGATCTCGTCAAGACAGGCCGCCATGATGCCCGTGCCGATCCCTGCCAGCACGACGCGCTCGTAATCGAGGCCCGACATGAGCACGCGCACGCCGCGGCCCTCTTCGCCCAGCACATTCTCGAACGGCACTTCCACATCGTCAAAGATCAACTCGGCGGTATTGCTGCCGCGCATCCCCAGCTTGTCGAAATGGGGCGAGGTGCTGAACCCTGTCATTGTCTTTTCAATCAGAAACGCCGTAATCCCCTTGGCACCCGCCTCGGGGTCGGTCTTGGCATAGACCACCAGCGTATCGGCATCCGGCCCGTTGGTGATCCAGTATTTGGTGCCATTGAGAACGTAGCGGTCATTCCGCTTCTCAGCGCGCAGCTTCATGCTGACCACATCGCTGCCCGCGCCCGCCTCGGACATGGCGAGGGCGCCCACATGGGCGCCACTGATGAGGCCGGGCAGATATTTCTGCCGCTGCGCCTCGGTGCCATTGAGCTTGATCTGGTTCACACAGAGGTTGGAATGTGCGCCGTAACTCAGCGACACAGAAGCCGAGGCGCGCGCAATCTCTTCCACCGCGACGACATGCGCGAGATAGCTCATCCCCGCCCCGCCATACTCCTCAGGCACCGTGATACCCAAGAGGCCGAGATCCCCCATTTCCCGCCAGAGCGTATTGGGAAAGGCGTTGCTGCGGTCCACCTCTGCGGCCATCGGCTTGACCCGTTCCTGCGCCCAGCGATGCACCATCTCGCGCAGGGCGTTCACATCCTCGCCCAGATCAAATTGCATGACCGCATTGAACATCGCGCTTCCTCCTCCGAAACGGATTTATTGAACACTTGTTCATTTTATACACAGATGCCGCCACCCGTCAATCAGAAGCCTGCACCGGCCTTGGGCAAAGCATCGCCGACACAGGGTCATTTTTTAGATTTCTCAGACTTTATTTCCTGACTTGACATATTTTGACTGTAACAATTGCAAAAATCCAACTTTCAAGGCCTCACATAATGGCGCATGCAGAGATCAAGACCGTGGCGCAATGGGCGCGGGGCACCGATTGGCGCCTCACGCTTCAGCATTCTTGCCCCGATCACGCGCTGATCTGGATCACCCGTGGTCAGGGAATCGCCATCATCGACGGGGTGCGACGCGGTATCGGCGTTCATAACGCGCTGGCCATTCCCGCAGGCACGCTGTTTTCGCTCGATCTGGGCAAGACCGGCTTTGGTCAGGTCTGCCTTCT
>JBLRXE010000297.1:0-3626 GCA_047920895.1 Roseovarius sp. | reverse complement strand
ATCGGGGCCAGCGGATCGCGGCCATAGCCCAGAAGTTCGCTGTTCAGCAGCGGTTGTTCCGATCCGAGCGAGGTGCTGGCGAAGGGCATCCTGGTGAAGCCGCCAGCGGGCGGGGTGCCGTAAACTGTCTCAAAGCCGAGCGCCATCTGCGCCCGCGCGCCTTGCGCACGTGCCATGGTTGTCTCCTTTATGTGGGGGTGGTCAGGCCAAGGGGCCGGTGGTGGAATAGTGCAAAATGACGGTGATCACTGCCGCCTTCAGCGCCGCCGCGCCTTCGATGGGCAGATCGACCGAGGCCGGGGCTTCGGGTTCAACCTAGTCGCAGAGGCCCCCGAGGGTGCGGTCGGCCTCCAGTGTCGTGCCGATGGCCGTGATCAGGCTGTCGAAAGCGGCGTCACGGTCGGGGGCCTGTACGACAGCTTCGACCTCGGCTCGGTGCTGGTAGTGGTAGGCGAGCGGCGACATTGTCACCTCGGGGTCCCCCGGCTCGCCGTCGCGCAGGATCAGCAGGCCGTCGGACGGGACACGTTCGGGCAGGACGTCGCCGCGCAAAACTGTGACGGGCAGCGCCGAGAGCCGCGCGTGCAGTGCGGTGAGGATGGTTTCGCGGGGGGTCATTTGCCTATGCTCAATGACCCTATAGCGCCAACGCACAAGCCATTAGACCGTCCCATCGGTTCTTGATAAGACGTCCACGACATGACGAGTTCGATCTGTTTGCAAATACTTTTTTGGTTTTGGCTTGCCTGCGCTTCAGGGGGCTGTGCAGTGTAGGAGTCGAAGAGGAGAACATTTATGGCCATTTTTCGAGCAGCTTTTCGCATCATGATTGGGGTATTGTTCGGGGTTGGCTCTGCAGTCGCCCTTTCGCCCGCTTTTGCCGCTTTCACGACCGCAGAAGACACTATTACTCCTATTGTCATGATGGCACTGGTGCTCCTGTGTGGGGCTATATGCTTTTTTGCTCCAACAATCCGCAGAGCATTTGGCAGAGGTTTCCTCATGTTGGGTTCCGCAGTTTTTGCACTTCCAATCTCAGCTTTTTTGCTTTCAGGCCGCGCAGCAGGGGACGTGGTGAATAACGCTGAAAAAGGCTCAGAGGCATTCGCGGCAGTAGGAGCGGGGATCGCCGGAGTGGCAGTAACCGGAGTGGCAACGTTTGTTGGGTTGATCATAGGCGCAATTCTTCTACTGATCGGCCTGATTTTGAGTCTTGGAGGACGTCGCGAGGTTTTAGTCGTCGAACGGTCGACCCCTCGGGCGCCCTCTATCAATCAGTAAATAAAGGACTGGGGATATAATCATGATGCTAAGAAATGTGTTGCTTTCAGCAATATGTATTGCCTTCGCTAGCCCGGCCTCCGCTGATGAGTTCAGCTTGGAGGAATATCTTGCCTCAATGGATCGCACGGCTGTTCAGTTCTCTGGACGCATCAAGTACGATAGCTCTGATGACAGCTTTACATTTTACAATGCTGATCGCGATCCGTTTGGCGTCACAGTTGATGCTGGGCGGGATGTCCGCGAACGTATTGAACAAGAATGTGACAACCCAAGTTTCATGGTTTCTTACTCCGATCTCTGCACGATTGTGGGCAGGGGTACTGTCGAAATAAGGGGATCGCGAGTGTACATCAGCATCGATTAAGTGGACCAACTCAGCCAGTGACGCCATGCGTATGCATTCCGGCCTTTGCAAGGTTGCGTGTGTTAGCTGGCACCGACTCTGCCCTTCAACCAGTTCGCCACGATCAGCCCCGGCACGCCGTCCACCGCGCGCTCCGCATCCCGCGCCAGATCCAGCCGCTTTCGCAACCTGACCTGCGGCACCAGCAGGAAGATCGGCACAGTGGTCAGCCCGCGACCTGTTTTTGATCGCGACGCCACCGCGCGACCCTTGGTATTCAGACGCCCCTCGGCCACCAGCAGGCTTGGCCCGCGGCGACGGAAAACAAAGCGCAGCCGCAACCCGGTGCGGCGTTCCCACTCAAAGGGGGTGATGCGGCCGCCTTTGCTGCTCTTGCCTGCAGCCGGAGTTGGGATCGCCAGCCAGAACCCATTCATGGACCTGATCAGCGGCCCCGTGTCATGCGCGCCGATGATCACCGGGGCATTTGACCAGACCAGCGCCGCCGCGTTCAGGCTGTCGCCGGATTTGGGGAAGCTGGCGAGGCGGATCGAGTTGCCGAGCCGCGTGCCCAGCCCCGCGCCTGTGATCTGGCCCCGCCATGCGGATTTCAGGGAGGTGCCCGCTTCGCGCATGGCGGCGGACACTGCCTTTTCACCGGCGGCAATTTCCGCCTGCATCAGAGCGACAAGGTCTGGATCGAAGGCGATCTTCAGTTTCATGATGGCCGCAGGTCCAGTGTCCAGATCAGGCGTTCGCGGTCGCGGATTGGCTCGCCCTGGATGGTGAAGCTGTCGGTCCCGATCACGATCAGGTCGCCCGGGCGGGGATCGGGCAGGTCGGATACGCGGACGTCCACCATTGTGGTGTCGCTGACAAAGCGCGCGGCACCGAAATCGGTGATGCGGTCCGGGGCGCGGCGGATGACGCGGATGGGGCGTTCCTCTGACGTGGTGGCGGAAATCCACAGCGCCGCCGCCGCCATGGATGGGTTGGCATAGATCCGGTCCATGGCGGCAGCAAAGACGGTCATAGCGCGTCAGTTCGAGCTGTGGATACGGATCGCGATGCGCGGCCGCTTGTTCACCGGCAGGATCGAGGCCTCGGTCATCAGGTCGATCCAGCGGCCCTTCTCATCGAGATGCTGGCGGGCATAGAGCGGCAGGCCGAGGGTGTTCGCTGCCTCCAGCAGGTTGGCGGGGCCGCCATAGGTGGTGAACGTGTCCATGGTGCCAAGCGGGAAGGCGATACCCTCGCTGGCCGGGATCAGCCGTTCGGTCGCCTTGGTCGAAAGTGTAACCGTGCCCGCGTATTCCTCAAACACGATGCCCGCGAAGGGGAAATTGCGGCGCACATCCTGGCGCAGGGGCTGCGCGCCGGTGGCGGCGTAGAACTTGTACGCCTCCTCGGTCTTGGGATGCGCGATCAGCTTGTCGAAGAACTCGCGGCTGACGAGGGCGTGGACGTCCGTCATGCTTTCGCCCAAGAGGTTGTCCTCCATGGCGCGCAAGACCTCGCGGACCTTGCCCTGCACGTTGGTGCCAGCCGTCCCCAGAAGAAAATCCACCGAGATCTGCGCCAGGCCAAACTCGGTGAAGTAGTTGTAGAGCGTCGTGCCCGCGCCGTCTTTGACGATGCCGCGCAGCGCGTTCATCTCCATGTATTCGCGGGTCTGGGCATGCTTGCGGCGCATCAGCTGCAGCTTGGGTAGCGTCCACGGACGTGGTGTAATTTCTGCGCCGTCAACGGTGTAATCTCAGGTGGCCATCGAGGTGTATGGTCGAGGTGGAGTTTGGCGACTTCAATCACGGACCACACTGAGACCCCGATGACCAAGACCACCATGGACCTAACCGAGCTTCTGCAAAAGCATGATCAGGGCGACTTGCTGCGCTCGATCGCGGAAGCTGTTCTGCAACTGATGATGGAAAGCGATGTGGACGGCCTGATCGGTGCCGGCCGCCATGAGCGGGCCGAGCAGCGCACGACCTGGCGCAAC
>JBLRXE010000296.1:0-3633 GCA_047920895.1 Roseovarius sp. | reverse complement strand
CATCCCACCGCCACCGCCTATCGCTTCGATCGCTTCGCCAAGGGGCTGATGATCGACGAAAAGGGCATGGGCAACCAGCCCAACCTGCATTGAGGGACCCCGCGCCATGCTGATCAACCACCCCCTCCTTGGCCCCCGCGACGCCAGCGAATTCGTCTACAAGGGCGACGCCGCCCTCATCAACCGCCCCGACCCGGACGCGCCTGACGCGCTCGAGCGCTTCATCGACTACGGCTATCTGCGCGACAATCCCGCGGGCGCCCATCGCGAGTTGTGGTTCCACGAACAGGGTGACCGCAGTTGGCTGGTCGTGACCCGCAACACCCTGACCCATGAAATCACATCCGTAGAATTGGCCCGCGACGTGGCCCGCCGCGAGGGACGCTCCAAATGACCCAAGTCAATCGTTTGCAAGGCGGTCTGATCGACCGCAGCCGCACCATCTCTTTCCGCTTTGACGACAGATGGATGAAGGGCCATCCCGGCGACACCCTCGCCTCGGCGCTTCTGGTCAATGGCGTGCGCCTGATGGGCCGCTCGTTCAAATACCACCGCCCGCGCGGTCCCCTTTCGGCGGGCTCCGAAGAGCCCAACGCCATTGTCGAATTGCGCGACGGTGCCCGGCGCGAGCCCAACACCCGCGCCACCACCGCCGAGCTTTTCGATGGCCTCACCGCGCAATCACAAAACCGCTGGCCCTCGCTCGCCTTTGATGCGCTCTCGATCAACGACCGCCTGTCGAGCTTCTTTGCCGCCGGGTTCTACTACAAGACCTTCATGTGGCCTGCCGCCTTCTGGGAAAAACTCTACGAGCCGATCATCCGCCGCGCCGCTGGCCTCGGGTCGCTCAGCCTGCATGCCGACCCCGACAGCTATGACAAGGGCTATCTGCACTGCGACCTGCTCATCATCGGCGCAGGCCCGGCAGGCCTCGCAGCGGCGCTGACCGCAGGCGAATCCGGCCTGAATGTGATCCTCGCGGATGAAGATTCCCTGCCCGGTGGCCGCCTCAACACCGAAACCTTCGGCCTTGGCCAACAGACTGGTGCAGACTGGGCGGCAGAGACCGCCGAACGGCTGGCCGCCCTGCCGAATGTGCGGCTGATGACCCGCACCACCATCCTCGGCGCCTTCGATCACGGCATCTATGGCGCGCTTGAGCGGGTCAGCGATCACCTGCCCGTCCCCCCCGAGGGCAAGCCGCGCCAGATCCTCTGGCGCATCTATTCCCGCCGCGCCATCCTCGCCGCCGGGGCCACAGAACGTCCCATCGTGTTCGAGAACAACGACCGCCCCGGCATCATGCTGGCAGGCTCCTTGCGTGCCTATGCCAACCGCTGGGCCGCCACCCCGGCACAAGAGATCGCCGTGTTCACAAATAACGACGACGGCCACCGCACAGCACAGGACTTGCACGCCAAGGGCGTCACCGTCACCGCCCTGATCGACACCCGCCCCGATGCCCCCAAGGGCAATGGCTATGAGGTCATCGCGGGCGGCACGATCACCAACACCTCAGGCCGGCTTGGCCTGACACGGATCGAGGTGACGGACGCGCGCGGCAACCGCCGCAGCGTAACCTGCGGCGCACTTGGCGTCTCGGGCGGCTGGAACCCCAACGTCAGCCTCACCTGCCATCAGCGCGGCCGCCCGACATGGGACGCCGATATTCACGCCTTTGTTCCCGGCGGCACCCTGCCCGAGGGGATGGTGGTGGCAGGGGCTGCCAATGGTCTCTTCTCGACCCATGCCGCCCTCACCTCCGGGGCCGACATCGCCAGCCAAATCGCCGCCGATATGGGGCGCACCGCCACCCGCCCCGACCTGCCGCAGGCCGAGGATACGCCGCTGGCCCTTACCCCCTTCTGGCATGTGCAGGGGGCCAAGCGCGCGTGGGTCGATCAACAGAACGACGTGACCGCCAAGGATATCAAACTGGCGCATCAGGAAAACTTCACCTCTGTTGAGCATCTCAAGCGTTACACGACGCTTGGCATGGCCACCGATCAGGGCAAGACCTCGAATACCGCCGGCATGGCGATAATGGCCGAGGTGGCGGGCAAATCCATCCCCGAGGTCGGCACCACCATGTTCCGCCCCCCCTATACGCCCACCGCCATCGGCGCCTTTGCCGGGCGCGCGCGCGGCAAGGATTTCCGCCCCACCCGCAAGACCCCCAGCCATTTCTGGGCCGAGGAGCAGGGCGCGGTGTTCGTCGAAGTCGGCATGTGGCTGCGCGCGCAATGGTTCCCGCGTCCGGGTGAAACCCACTGGCGTCAAAGCGTGGACCGCGAGGTGCTGCAAACCCGGCGTTCCGTCGGCATCTGCGACGTGACCACCCTGGGCAAGATCGACGTGCAGGGCACCGATGCCGCCGCCTTCCTCAACAAGATCTATTGCAACGCCTTCGCCAAACTGCCCGTCGGGCGCACCCGCTATGGCCTCATGCTGCGCGAGGACGGCATTGCCATGGACGACGGCACCGCCGCACGTCTGGCCGAGGATCACTTCGTGGTGACAACCACCACCGCCAATGCGGTCACGGTCTATCGCCACATGGAATTCGTGCGCCAATGCCTCTGCCCTGACATGGATGTGCACCTCATCTCCACGACCGAGGCTTGGGCGCAGTTTTCCGTGGCTGGCCCCAACGCCCGCAACCTGCTGCAAAAGGTGGTGGACCCCGAATTCGACCTCTCGAACGAGGGCTTCCCCTTCATGGCCTGCGGCGAGATCACCGTCTGCGGCGGCCTGCGCGCGCGCCTCTTCCGCATCTCCTTCTCGGGCGAACTGGCCTATGAAATCGCCGTGCCCACACGCTACGGCGATGCCATGATCCGCCGCCTGATGGAGGCGGGGCGCGAGTTTGACGTGGTGGCCTACGGCACCGAGGCGCTCGGCGTCATGCGCATCGAAAAGGGCCACGCGGCAGGCAACGAGTTGAACGGCACCACCACCGCCCTCAATCTCGGGATGGGCAAAATGGTCTCGACCAACAAGGACTCGATCGGCGCCGTGCTCTCCCGTCGCGAGGGTCTCAACGCACCGGACGCGCTGCGCCTTGTCGGCCTGCGCCCGGTGGACCACACCAAACCGGTGCCCGCCGGCGCGCATCTGATGACAAAGGGCAGCCCGGTCGATGCCGCCCATGATCAGGGCTATGTGACCTCCGCCTGCTACTCGCCCAATCTCGGGCATGCCATCGCGCTGGCCTTGCTCAAATCCGGCGATACCCGCATGGGCGAAACCCTGCGCCTTGTGTCCCCACTGACCGGCGTCGATCACGAGGTCGAAGTCGTCAGCGCCCATTTCGTCGATCCAGAAGGAGAGCGCCTCCGTGCATGATCTCATCGCCATCACCCCGCTCGGGGCGACCCGCCCCCGCGTCGACAGCCACGGCCCCGTGACCCTGACCGAAGTCACCGACCGCGCGCTCGCTTCCGTCGCGGCCCGCCTTGGGCAAGAGACGCAGGCCACCGCACTTGTGACCGCCCTCATCAACGCCCCGGCCCCCGGCCCCGCCCGCATGGGCGGCACCGGCCTCACGGCCTTCTGGATGGGACCCGATCAATGGATGCTCGACGCATCCCTTGAGACCCACGAGGATTTGGCCGAACGGATCAAGGCAGAGGC
>JBLRXE010000295.1:0-3645 GCA_047920895.1 Roseovarius sp. | reverse complement strand
CAAAACTCAAGCAGAATACGAGAATTCAAATCCATCTGATTTGCCAACTGTGAGCCAGTATCCTCTGGTTTGAAAATATGGTCTTGCGAAGGGCGTTGGCATACGCGGTGGTAATCGAGTATCCGCGATCTTCAGATCGACGGCCGCAATCTGCGGCGTAGACCTAATCTTGCGTACCGTCATAGTGTGCACATTTGCCTGTTCGCTACGATCGATATTTGGTTGTCACTTGACAACTGCACTGCATGGGATTGGATGATGTCGTGAGCTAAACACTCGTCGAAGGACATTGAAAGCGCTTTGCAAGAGCTAGAGGCCTTGGGCTGGAGTGTCGAGGAAGCCAAAGGACGTAGCACGCATTCATGGGGACATGTCTTATGGCAGGCCAATGCGGGAAATGCATGTCGATCTGGAGTGTTTTGCCGGATGTCGGTTTGGAGCACGCCCAGGAACCCGCGCAACCATGCACGTGAGCTGATCCGGAAGGCCTCTGGATGCGTGATGAAGGAGAATGATGATGGCTAAAGATTTTGAATTCGAATTTGATATCGTTGTCTCGCTGCCAAAGGGCACTGGAGACGAAGATACCATCATGGACGCTCTTTTTGAGGCGGGCTGCGATGATGCCGTCGTTGGTCTCAGGGCGTTAGGTCGCGTTGGCTTAGGCTTCACGCGTGGTGGTGAAGATGCCGAGGTGGTGATCTCTGCTGCCGTGAAGCAGGTGTTGTCCGCGTTGCCGGAAGGGGCTCAGCTGCGCGAAGTGAAGCCAGATCTTGTGAGCCTGGCGGACGTTGCCGCTCGTCTCTCAGTTTCCCGCCAGGCATTGCAAAAGCGAGACATGCCTCCGCCGTCTCTTGGCGGATTGTATCGTGCGTCGGAAATGCTGCCAGCCTTGGAGGCGCAACCTGGAAAGGTGCGTGACGCGCTCGAAGCGGCGCGCGGTTGGTTCGCGTCTGCATCAGCAGCCCAGAAGATCAACGCACGCGCAAGCCTTGGGCAGAGCTGACCTCTGAACTCCGGCTCGAACGGTTCGCTGACGGAGCCGTTTGAGGCGAGCGACTTTCGAACCCAGCTCCGCATCAATGATTACAATGTCTTAGCGGGTAGAGAGGGTTGGGCGCCAGTCGCTTTTCCTCCGCCACTTACCCTCGCGAAAGCATTCTCCACATCCGGCTCCGACCGGATTTTTCCGTTATTTTCGAGGGTTATGCGGGAGGGGCTGAGCACCGCCCCTTGCGCGAGATGAGCCGAAGGCGGTCTCTCAGGGCCGATATTCTCTGGACCTCATGACTGCGCGGATTTGGTGAATTTCCTTTAAGGCCATAATTTTAATCACTTTTTCTGGCATCCGCGCTATGCACTTCGACGCTGGGGGCAATCGTCATGTTGGCGCAGAGATCGAACTTGTCATGCGGATAGTGGCAGCGCGTTGAGGTCTGCACGGATTTGACGCCATGCAGGCATGTTTCGATCAAGGGCTCTCAAGAAAATTTCGTCATGTCGTGGTGACAAGAAATGAGCCATCTCATGCAGGATTACATAGTCCAGCGCCTGCAGGGGCTTCTTCGCAAGGTCGAGGTTCAGCCAGATCAGGCCCCTGTCCGGGTTACAGCTCCCCCATTTCGTCTGCATCACCCGAACGCCCCATTTGGGCAGAGGCACCCCGAGAATTACGGACCAGCGCTCAATCCGGGGGCCTGCTCGATCTTTCAACTCTTCCCTGTACCAGTCAGATAACCATCTGGCCTTCCGGGCGATCGTCGCGTCAGGCGGGGTAACCATGACGAGCCGGTCGGGCCCGTTCCGGAAAATCTGACATCCGAGGGGGCGGCACAGGTGGCCCGCGAGGCAGGGCTGGTGTTTGACGAGGCGGCATATTTCTTCACGCAAACGCGGTGGGACGCATTGCAGGAAACCTTGGAGATGCGCGCCAAAGGGCAGGGCAATGACGATCCCGCGCGCCGCCACGGCACCGTGGGGGCGGTGGCCTGTGACCGGCACGGTAATATCGCCGCCGCCACCTCGACCGGTGGCATGACCGCCAAGGCACCGGGACGGGTGGGCGACACGCCGCTAATCGGTGCGGGCACCTTTGCCGACAATGCATCCTGCGCTGTCTCGGGAACCGGCCACGGCGAGGTCTTCATCCGCTGGACGGCTGCGGCGGAAATCTCGGCCCGCATGCGCCATCTGAGCGAGACGCTTGACCGGGCCGCACAGCATGTCGTAATGCAGGACCTTGCCAGCAATGACGGCTCCGGCGGCCTGATCGCGGTGGACGCACAGGGCAATCTGAGCCTGCCCTTCAACAGCGAGGGCATGTACCGCGCCTATGTCACCTCAGGCGAACCGGGGGTCACGGCGATCTACAGCGACTGATCCGGTCGGGGGAAGAACGATCGGTGCTGGCCAGCCTTCATTCGCCGGGGATGGTTGCTCCGGCGGCTCTGGCGCGCGGTGCGGCAGTGTCACCGTCCGGGGCAGCGTCACCGCCCGGGGCAGGTTCCTCCGCCGGAACGCGGGGCAGTAGTGTCATGCTCTTTCAGAGCCGGAGCGGACGGCGCTGTACTCTCTGCGCGCGGGCCGAGCAGGTCATGTTCGGTATCGGGCAAACCCTCGCGCGACAACAGAACCGCGACACCGCGCAATTCCGGGATATGGCTACAGATGATCATGATCGCCACCATGATCGGCACCGACAAGAACATCCCCGGTATACCCCAGGCCGCCGCCCAAAATGCCAGATTGATGATGATCCCAAAAGATGACAGCCGCAACGCATGGCCCATCAGCATCGGGTCGATGACATTGCTGTTCATGAACTGGATGCCGGTAACGATGATGAAGATCGCCAGCGTGGTCGAAGGGTCTTCCAGCTGCACGAAAGCGATCAGCACCACGATGGTCTTGTCACGGTTACGTTCCGGTCTCAAAACTCATGTATGCGGCCTTTCGCTCAAATGCCAAGGGGCTTTTGCCGCCTAGCGAGGAGTGGCGGCGACGCGGATTGTAGAAGCCGTTGATATACTGGAATATCGCGCCTTCTGCCTGGCGGCGTGTGTCCCAGCGGTTGCGCCAAATCAGCTCCGCCTTGATGGATTTGAAGAACGTCTTAACCATAGAATTGCCGTAACAATTTCCCTTACCGCTCATCGAGACCTTGAAGCCATGCTTTGACAGCCGTCGCTGATACTCGTTGGAACAGTATTGCGACCCACGATCCGTACGGTGAATGCAGCCTTCGGGCGGTTGCCGTAGCGCCACAGCCATGTCCAGCGCCCGGATCGCTGGATCCCGCTTCATGCGGTTGCTGACAGCCCTGTAGCCGGACTTCTTTGCGAAGGCGAGTGTTTTCCTTCTCAACATCCTCATATGGCCCAGACATCAGATCGTCGTGCTGATGTTGTTGAACCCACTTGTTCAGCGTCGAGACGCCAACCCCTAAATCGGATGAAAGCTGCGGGCGCGTTAAGCCGCTGGTCGTCGTCATCCGCACTGCATCACGCCGAAACTCGTTTGTAAGACCTCTGCATAACGCGTGCCATCGCCGATATCCCCCGCCCGGCGGCACCGCCGGGCAGCGCCTGCCTGCCCCCCGGCAGGCGCTTCGGACGGCCCAACACGTTGCAACAGCTGGGTTTCATG
>JBLRXE010000294.1:0-3660 GCA_047920895.1 Roseovarius sp. | reverse complement strand
GCGCCGAGGCAGCGTGGAGGCCCCGGCTCGGGGCCGGGGCGATGTGAACCCGATCAGACGCAACCCGCTAAACGTGCTGCGCGCCGTTGATCTCGATTTCGGTGCCGGAAATATAGGACGATCCCTCGGAACAGAGGAAAAAGATCGTATTGGCCACCTCATCGGGTTCCCCCAACCGCCGCATCGGGATGCTCTCGACCAGCTTGTCGGTGCCCGGTGACAGGATCGCGGTGCGAATCTCTCCGGGTGCGATCGAATTGACCCGCACGCCCAAGGGCCCGAAA
Organism: Roseovarius sp.; assembly: GCA_047920895.1. Classification (GTDB taxonomy): domain Bacteria; phylum Pseudomonadota; class Alphaproteobacteria; order Rhodobacterales; family Rhodobacteraceae; genus Roseovarius. Next base: position 3,376 of record JBLRXE010000294.1, on the reverse strand, counting down.
TCATGCGCCATCTCGCGCGTCAGCGCCACCAGCGCCGCCTTGGACGTGGCATAGGCCGCCCCGGCAAAGGGATGCACGCGGCTTCCGGCAATCGAGGTGACATTGACCACCGCCCCCTTGGCCGCCGCCAGTTCATCCCGCAGACTCCGCGCCAGAACCACCGAGGCAAAGAAATTGACGTGAAACACCTGCCCCCAGGTCCGCAGATCGGTGGTGAACGTATCCAACCGCTCCCCATTCGGACCTTTTGGCGAGATACCAGCATTATTCACGAGCGCATCCAGCCGCCCACCCAGACGTGCGCGCAGCTCTTCAACCTTGGAAATCACGTCATTGGGGTCCGACAGATCCAACTGGATATGGTTATCTGCGCCCCCTCCCCAGGGACATTCCGCCGGAAAGGGCTGCCGCGAACAGGTGATCACCCGCCACCCCGCCGCATTGAACCGCCGCACCGTGGCATGCCCGATCCCCCGGCTTGCCCCGGTCAGCAACAGGGTCTTGGTCTCGGACATGCTCCACCTCTTTTGGCTGCGGATTCCCCTGCACCCGATCCTAGTGCTTTGCGGCCCTCCCGCAACGGGCCTTGGCACCACCCCGCACAGATTGTATTGAAGGATGCAACCCCGCGTCGGAGACCAGCATGAAGGCTAGAGATATGACTCGCGACTGGATCGCCACCGCCCGCACCCTCTCCGAGGCCCTGCCCTATCTGCAACGCTACACCGGCGCCATCGTCGTGATCAAACTCGGTGGGCATGCCATGGGCAGCGACGAGGCGATGGAGACTTTCGCCCGCGACGTGGTGCTCATGCGACAGGTCGGCGTCAACCCGGTGATCGTCCACGGCGGCGGGCCGATGATCAACCAGATGCTCGAAAAGCTGGCGATCAAATCGGAATTCGTGAATGGCAAACGCGTGACCGATGCCGCCACCATGGATGTGGTGGAAATGGTGCTCTCGGGGCAGGTCAACAAACGCATCGTGGCCGCGATCAACGGTCAGGGCGGCCGCGCCGTGGGGCTCTCGGGCAAGGATGCCCAGTTGATCACCTGCACGCCCTCGCATCCCGATCTGGGTCTCGTGGGCGACCCGACCGAGATTGATCCCACCATCCTGCACACGCTCTTTGCCGCAGGCATGATCCCCGTCATCGCCCCCTTGGGCGCAGGCCACGAAGGCGAGACCTACAACATCAACGGCGACACCGCCGCCGGGGCCATCGCCGCCGCCCTCAAGGCCGACCGTCTGCTTCTGCTCACCGACATCGACGGGGTGCGCGATGCCGAGGGCCGCGTTGTCACCGAACTCAGCGCCGAGCAGATCCGCCAGATGACCCGCGAGGGCATCATCGCCGGCGGCATGATCCCCAAGACCGAAACCGCCCTCGCCGCCATCGACGGCGGCGTGCGCGCGGTGGTCATCCTCGACGGGCGCGCCCCCAATGCGACCCTGCTCGAACTCTTTACCGAACATGGCGCAGGCTCGCTCATCCGGGGCACCACGACGCCGCGCGTGCCCCGCTCCAGTCAGAGCTGAGTGCCGCGCGTGCCCGGCCTGCCCCCCGCGCTCGCAGACCTCGCGCGCGCGCATCACCTGACCCTGTCGGGCGTCGTGCCTCTGGCCTCCGGTGAAGTGCCCGGCCACCAGACCCTTGTGCTCCTCAGCCCCGCCGAGCCGGGCTTTTGGGCGCATTTCACCGCAACGCCCGAATATCGCGACGGCGCGCGTGACCCGATGAACCGCTGGTCCACCCGCGTCATCTCCGCCATGGCCGAGACCTTAGGGGCCACGCCCATATTCCCGTTTTCCGGCCCACCGTGGCAACCCTTCCCCGATTGGGCGCGGCGCAGCGCCCGTGCCTGGCCCTCGCCCGTGGGCCTTCTGGTGCATGATGAGGCGGGGCTGATGATCTCCTATCGCGGCGCATTGGCCTTCCTGGATCGGTTCGACCTCCCGCCCCCCGGCCCACAGCCCTGCGATAGCTGCCTTGACCAACCCTGCCGCAGCGCCTGCCCGGTGAAGGCACTGAACCCCAAGGCCTATAACGTCCCGGCCTGCAAATCCGATCTCGACCGCCCCGGCAATGACTGCCGCGCACGCGGCTGCGCCGTGCGCCGCGCCTGCCCCCTCAGCCAATCCTACGGACGGTCAGAGGCGCAATCCGCCTTTCACATGGGGTATTTCGGTTGAAAACCCTCATTCTCATGCGCCACGCCAAATCCGATTGGGGCGATCCCCGCCTCCCCGACAGCGCCCGCCCCCTCAACGCACGCGGACGCCGCGCGGCAACGGCCCTTGGCACTTGGCTCCGGGCACAGAACGTGCACCCCGACCAGATCCTCTGCTCCTCCTCTGTCCGAACGCAGGAAACCTGCACCAGCCTCAAGCTCGATACAGCGCCGGAATTGCTCGACACACTCTACCTCGCCGAAGCCTCGCAGATGCTCACGGTCCTGCGCCGCGCCACCGGCACCCTTGTCCTCATGCTGGGCCACAACCCCGGCATCGCCGAATTCGCAAGCCTACTGCTGAGCGCCCCCCCGGATCACGACAGGTTCGACGATTACCCGACCGGCGCCACCCTCCTCGCCCGGTTCGACATCGCCGACTGGTCAGCACTTCAACCCGGCACCGGCACCGTGCTGCATTTCCTCACCCCCCACGACCTGCCATAACCGGCACATGCAATCGCCCGTCTTTATCGGATCAGAGATCTATCGCGGCTCCTCCTACGGGGCGCGCCACCCGCTCTCGATCCCGCGTGTGCCCACGGTGATCGACCTCTGCCGCGCTCTGGGCTGGCTGCCGCAGGCGCAATACCGCACCAGTCCCCGCGCCAAGCCGCAGGCGCTGACCACGTGGCACACCCCGGCCTATATCACCGCCCTGCAACAGGCCGAAACAACCGGGCAGGTCACGCCCGACATCCGCGCCCGCCACCAGATCGGCACGCTCTCCAACCCGATTTTCCCGGAAATGTTCCGCCGCCCCGCCACCGCCGCCGGTGGCTCTCTGCTGGCCACCGACCTGCTCGCCCATGGCGGCGTGGCCTATAACCCCGGCGGCGGCACGCATCACGGCATGGCCGATCACGCGGGCGGCTTTTGCTACCTCAACGACCCCGTGCTGGCGATCAAGGCGTTTCTCGCCCAAGGCCTCAGCGGCATCGCCTATGTCGACATCGACGCGCATCACTGCGACGGAGTCGCCGCCGCCTTTCCCAATGAGCCCCGCGTGCTGATGATCTCCACCCACGAGGCCGGGCGCTGGCCCTTCACCGGCACGCTGGACGATCGCGCGGGCAGCCATGCAATCAATCTGCCCCTGCCCCGCGCCACCAATGACAGCGGCTTTGCCATGGCCCTGCACGAG